>JAKONS010000324.1 GCA_022701845.1 Burkholderiaceae bacterium | reverse complement strand
GCAGATGGGCCTGCATCAGGCCGGTCAGGGTGGCGGCCACCGAGGTGATGAAGTAGCGGCGGATGACGAAGGCATGCGCCATGGCCACCGACAGCGCGATCGTCGCCAGCACCATCTCGGGCTGCGGCTGGGTGGCCAGGATGCCCATGACCACGATGCAGCCGAAGGCGGTGCCGGCGATCCGGGCGTTGCGCCGCTCCAGCGTCTGCGCCAGGTTGGCGCGCAGCACCACCACGATGGTGGCCATGACCCAGTAGCTGTGGGCGGCCCACGGAAGGTGGCGCGCCAGCGCGTAGCCGATGGCGATCGCCAGCGAGCCCCGCAGCGCATAGCGCAGGGTGGGCGCGTACCAGCCGGAGAGCGAGCGCAGCGGCAGCCAGGTCCAGGCGGTGGAACTGATGAACAGCTGCCAGGTTTCGCGGACCGCGGTGATGTCGGGCTTCAAGGTGCCGTGCGCCAGCGCGAACATCCGGTCGACCTCGACGCCGATGGTGGCGACCCGGGCGATCACGTCGCGCAGGATCGGCTGGGTTTCCGCCGACAGTGCCGGAATCGGGCGATAGGGCGCCGGCTGCGGCGGCGCGTGGCGGCCCAGCAGCAGGGCGGTGGCCAGGGTTTCGAGCTGGCGCGCCTTGAACAGCAGCGTGTCGCGCAGCGCGGGCTGTACCGCGGCGTTGGCGTCGCGCCGCAGCAGGGCGTCGATGTCGAGGTCGCAGGCCAGCAGGTGGTCGCGCGCATCGAGCAGCGCCATCAGGATGGCCGCGCGGCGCTGCCGGGCGGCGGTGCGGGGCGATTCCAGCACCAGGTCGCGCGCCGACTGCAGCGCGTCGGCCAATGCCGCCTGGCGGGTGAGCATCGACGACAGCACCCCGCCGGCATGCGCCTCGCCGTCGAAGCGCCGGGCCTGGGTGCGCAGGATGCCGGCGAACCCGACCACCGCGTCGGCCAGCAGTTGGTTGCGGTAGAGCGGGTTGAGCAGCCCGTTGGCCACCACGCCGTAGACCAGGTAGATGAGTGCGCCCAGCGCGAACCAGCCGGTGCGTTCCAGCGCTTCGCCGAAGCCGCGCGCCGGGTGTTCCGCCAGCGCGAACACCATCGAGAACAGCATGCCGGCGCTGATCGGCCCGCCGCGCTTGCCCCAGGCCATCGCCAGGAACGACACGAAGGAGCCGCAGATCAGCACCAGGGCCTGCTGCTGCACCGACTGGTGCGCCAGCTGGATGGCCAGGAAGAGCGGTACGCCGAGGGCCGGGCCGGGCAGCAGCTGCTGGAGCTTGTGGTGCTTCTGCGCCGGCAGGTCGCCCATGGTGGCGATCAGGATGCCGACGCCGGCGGTGGCCGCCGCGGTCAGTCCGCCGATGGCGTAGACGATCAGCGCCGCCGCCGACAGCCCGAAGGCCACCGACAGGCCGTTGGTGACATGCGGCCCGATCACCGAGAACATCAGCCGCCACAGCCGCCGGCGCATCTCGCGCCACCAGCCCCACGACGCGGCCCGGCGCAGCAGGGCCGATCGGGCCTGGGTGAGCTGCTCTAGCGGCGCGAGGGCCATGCGCGCGGGCGGCGGTGCGGCGGGCGGGGAATCGTCACCGCCCGGATCAGGCTTCCGAGGCGGGCTTGCGTACCCGCAGCGGTGCGCGCTTGGGAGCCGGTGCGGCATCGGCGGCGGCAGCATCGGCGCCGTCCGTGCCGGCCACGCTGTCGGCGGAAGCGGCTGCGGCTTCTTCCGCAGCTGCCGGTTCACCCGCCAGGCGCTTGTCATCGACGCCGGCGAACTTCGAATACTTGCCGATGATGCCCACCATCTGCGCATACACCCGCGGGTTGCCGGCCAGGCATTCCTTGTGGTCGATGAAATCGGCCTCGCCGGTGAAGTTGCCGACCAGGCCGCCGGCCTCGGTCACCAGCAGCGAGCCGGCGGCCACGTCCCAGGGCGAGAGGCCGGTCTCGAAGAAGCCGTCGGTGAAGCCGGCGGCCACATAGGCCAGGTCGAGGGCTGCGGCACCCGGGCGGCGCACGCCGGCGGTGCGCTCCATCACCTCGCCCATGATCTTCAGGTAGCGCCGCAGGTTGTCGCCCGGGCGGAACGGGAAGCCGGTGGAGATGAGCGATTCTTCCAGCCGGGTGCGCTTCGAGACGCGGATGCGGCGCTCGTTCATGTAGGCGCCGCGGCCCTTGGTGGCGGTGAACAGGTCGTTGCGCGACGGGTCGTACACGACGGCCTGCTCGATCTTGCCGCGCACCGACAGGGCGATGCTCACGCAGTAGACCGGAAAGCCGTGGATGAAGTTGGTGGTGCCGTCGAGCGGATCGATGATCCAGATGAATTCCGAATCCTGCGCGCCGTGCTGGGAGCCGGTTTCCTCGGCCAGGATGCCGTGGCCGGGGTAGGCGGTGAGCAGCGTCTCGATGATCACCGCTTCGGCGGCGTGATCGACGTCGGTCACGAAGTCGTTGATCTGCTTCTGCGAGACCCGCACGGATTCGACGTCGAGCGCCGCGCGGTTGATGATGGCGCCAGCGGCGCGTGCGGCCTTGATGGCCACGTTGAGCATGGGATGCAGGTTCGACGACATGTGAGAAAGAGAGAAGCGCGATGCGGCCGCGAGCGGGCCGGGGGCAGTCGGGCCCGGCGATGCAGGCGGCGACAATGGCCGGATTTTAGCCGCCCCCTGCGATCCCGCCGCCATTCGTCCCATGCACACCCGCTTCGTCCTCATCAACACCAGCCATGCCGGCAACGTCGGCGCCACCGCGCGCGCCATGAAAACCATGGGCTTCGACGACCTGGTGCTGGTGGCGCCGCGCTGGGCCAACGTGCTGCGCCGCGAGGAAACCATCCAGCGGGCCAGCGGCGCGCTCGACGTGCTGCGCAATGCGCGCATCGTCGAAACCATCGACGAGGCGCTCGACGGCATCACCCACCTGTGCGCCACTGCCATGATCGGCCGCGATTTCGGGCCGCCCACCCGCTCGCCGCGCGAGCATATGGGCGCGTTGGCGGCCGGCGCCGAGGCGAGCGGCGAGCGCGGCGTGGCCTTCCTTTTCGGCAGCGAGCGCTTCGGCATGCGCAACGAGGACGTCTATCGCTGCAACGTGGCGCTGACCATACCGACCGACCCGGGCTTCGGCTCGCTGAACCTGGGTGCGGCGGTGCAGGTGATCGCCTACGAATGGCGCCATGCGCTGGGCGGCTTCGGGGCCGCCGCGCCGAGCGGGCCGCGCGAGGCGGTGCGGGCCGATGCGCGCCAGGTGACGGGCATGCTCGACCACTGGGAGCGGGCGCTGGTCGACATCGGCTTTCTCGACCCCGCCGCGCCGAAGAAGCTGATGCCGCGCCTGCAGCAGCTGTTCCACCGCGCACAGCCGACCGAGGAAGAGATCCACATCCTGCGCGGCATCGCCAAATCGATGATGGCATCGCACCCGGCGCAGCCCGCGCCGCCCGGCATCACCCCGTCGCCGGCCGACGGCGCCGCGAGCCGATAGACTGGTTTTCGACCCACGATATGAGCCGACCGATGTTCGACCGCCTGCGTTCCGATATCCAGTGCATCCTCGACCGCGACCCCGCGGCGCGCAGCCGCTGGGAGGTGCTGACCTGCTACCCCGGCCTGCACGCGGTGGTGCTGCACCGGCCGGCGCACTGGTGCTGGAACCACGGCTTCCGGTGGCTCGGCCGTTTCATCTCGCATCTCACCCGCGGGCTCACCGGCATCGAGATTCACCCGGGCGCGAAGATCGGCGAGCGGGTGTTCTTCGACCATGCGATGGGCGACGTCGTCGGCGAGACCGCCGAGATCGGGGACGGCTGCACCATCTACCAAGGCGTCACGCTGGGCGGCACCTCGCTCTACAAGGGCGCCAAGCGCCACCCCACGCTGGGCCGCGACGTGGTGGTCAGCGCCGGCGCCAAGGTGCTGGGCGGTTTCACCGTCGGCGACGGCGCGCGCATCGGCAGCAATGCGGTGGTCATCAAGCCGGTGCCGGCGGGCGCCACCGCGGTCGGCATCCCGGCGCGCATCGTGCAGGCCGACGCCCAGGGCCGGCGCGAGGCCACCGCGGCCAAGCTGGGGTTCTCGGCCTACGGCATCACCGAGCAGGACGATCCGATGGGCATGGCGCTGCGCGGGCTGATCGACAACGCGGGCTCGCAGGAGCACCAGATCGCCCTGCTGTGGAGCGCGGTGCAGGCCCTGTCGGACCGCCGCACCGAAGGCGACTGCTGCGTGCCGCCCGACGCGGCCCGCACCGAGCATTTTGAGGCCGACAAACTGAACGCGCTGGTGGGCAAATAAGCCCGCAGTCCGCGTGGGCGGCGACGCCGGTCAGCGCGGCTCTGACACACCCAGGCGCTGCTGCAGCAGGCTGCTCGACGAGGTGTACTGCAGCACCTGGCTGCGCTGCGGATCGAGCAGGTCGGCCGCGGCGAAAGCCGCCAGGGTCGCCTCGTGGAAGGCCGACACCAGCAGCTTGCGCTTGCCGCGGTACTCCACGATGTCGCCCACCGCGAACACGCCCGGCAGCGCGGTGGCGAAAGTGGCTGGATCGACCGGCACCTGCTTGCGCTCCAGCGCCAGGCCCCAGTCGGCCAGCGCGCCCAGGCGCGGGCTGAGGCCCAGCGCGACGACGATCGCATCGACCGCCAGCGCCGGCAGATCGCCGTCCGGCCCGGTGCGCTCTACCCCCACCAGACGTTGACCGTCCAGCTGCAGCGCGGCCACCTGGCCGACCTCGAAGGCCACCTTGCCGGCGGCACGCAGCGCGTCGAAGTCGGCGAGCCGCCCGGGCTCGGCCTGCAGCACCGCACGCCGGTGCATCAGGGTGATCGAGGCCGGTGGCGCGGCATCGGCCAACAGCGCGTCGATGCGGTCCAGCGCGAGTTCGTCGCCACCGACCACCAGCACCCGCTGGCCGTCCAGGCTGCCGGGCAATGGCTGCCAGTGGTGCACCTGCACGCCTTCCAGCGCCTCGATGCGGTCGAGCTTGAGACGGCGCGGCGCAAAGGCCCCGACACCGGCCGCGACGAAGACGCAGCTGGCATGGAA
>JAKONS010000304.1 GCA_022701845.1 Burkholderiaceae bacterium | reverse complement strand
TTCTTCACCAGGTCCGGCCGCTGCGGCTGCACCCGCTGGTCGACATGCTGGCCGTAGTAGCTGTAGGGCCAGCCGTAGAAGCCGCCTTCCTGCACCGAGGTCATGTAGTCGGGCACCAGGTCGGCGCCGATCTCGTCGCGCTCGTTCACGATGGCCCACAGCTTGCCGCTCTGCGGCTCCCACTGCATGCCGGTGGGGTTGCGCAGGCCCGAGGCGAAGATGCGGCTGCCGCCGGTGGCCACGTCGACCTCCAGGATGGCGGCGCGGCGGTATTCCACCTCGATGCCGTTCTCGGTGGTGTTGCTGTTGGAGCCCACACCCACGTACAGCTTCTTGCCGTCAGGACTGGCCAGCAGCGCCTTGGTCCAGTGGTGGTTGATGGTGCTCGGCAGGTCGGCGAACTCGGTGCCCGGATCGGTGATGCGGGTGGCGCCGGTTTCATAGGCGAACTTCACGATGCGGTCGGTGTCGGCCACGTACAGGGTCTGGCCGATCAGCTGCACGCCGAAGGGCGAGTTCAGCTTCTCGATGAACACATGCTGCGTCCACTGGCCGGTGGCCGCTTCCTTGCGCAGCAGGGTGATGCGGTTGCCGCCCTTCTTGCCCTTGCCCGAGCGGCCCTTGATGATGCCGGCGACCAGCTGCTTCGGCGTGGTCACGCCCTCGGTGCCGGGGCCGTTCGACTCGACCACCAGCACATCGCCGTTGGGCAGCGTGAGCAGCTGGCGCGGATGCTGGAGGTTGTCGGCGATCTTCTCGATCTTCAGACCGGCCGCCACGGCGGGCCGTGCGTCGCCCTGCCAGCCCACGCCCTGGGGCACCTGCATCGGCGGCACCAGGAAATTCTTGGCTGCGGGCAATTCGGGCGCCTGGCCCATCTGCCGCTGCGGGTCTACCGCCGCGCGCTCGCCACAGGCGGCCAGCGCCACAGCCAATGCCACCGCGAGGGGCGCCAAGGCAATCCGCGTCGCCACTTTTTTCGTATTCATGGAGATCTTGTTGTTTTTCATGCCCGCACCTGCCGGTCGTGGATATCGCTGGAGGTCTGCAAGGTGATCAACACATTGCCCGCTGCCATCAGCAGCACCGTCAGCACCGACAGCAGCACGCCCTCGGGCACGATGGCGTAGGCGTCGCGGCTGTGCACGAACGCGTTGACGATGGCCGCGACGATGGCCAGCAGATGCAGCCAGAAAGCCGCCTTCACCCGGAAAGGCGCGGGCCGTGCGCGACCGAACCACACCTGCGCCAGGTTGATGAAACGCGGCAGGATGGCGAAGACCAGCCCGATGGCGATCAGCCAGGCGGCCGACTTGAACCACATGACGTTGGTGCTCTGGGTGTAGACCACGTCGAAGATCAGCGCTCCGACGAAGAAGCCGAAGGGAATCGGGTTCAGCAGGTCGAACACGACCGCAGCCGGGCGTGACGGTCGAGGCGGTGAAGACAGCCGAGATGGCGCGGACGACGCCGGTACTTGCGAAGTGGAAATATCTGTTTTCATGGTTTTAGCCGTGCGCCGCCTTCGTCAAAACCCGGTAGCGCTTCGGTTTTTTTGGAGATATAGAGACTAAGTCGTTTAGGCCACGGTGGGCCGACCGACACACACCAAGGGCGGTCCGCCTACGACCGCATCGGAAACTGCGATGCTGTATGAAATGACAGTGCTTTGGCATTTGCGCCTACAGCCCGGCGCTTCTCGATCGCCAAGAGTGAAGCCTTCAACCCACGGAGATTCACATGACCGACAAGAGCACCCAGGCCGACGCAGACCACGGCAACATGGAAAAAGACCCGCACACCTGGGTCACCGGCGATGAGCCGATGACCGGTGCGCAGAAGTCCTACCTCGCCACGCTGTCGGAAGAAGCCAAGGTCGACTTCGACGACAAGCTGACCAAGGCCGAAGCCTCGATGCGCATCGACGAACTGCAGGCCAAGACCGGCCGCGGCGCCAGCAACTGAGCCGGGCCGACCGGCCGCGTCGGCTCCTCAACGCCGCCCGGATATGGCGGCAGCGGCGGTGACGAGCAGGCTCGACAGCCGCGCCTCGTCCGCCTCGCCCTTCCAGCGGGTGGTCGCCACCGCCACGTTCACCGCCCCCGCCACCCGGCCGTTGCCGTCGAGGATCGGGGCCGCGGTGGAGATATCCCCCAGAAAATATTCTTCCTCGGCACGCGCATAGCCCTGCGCGCGCACCTTCGCCAGACGCCGGCGGATCGCCTGCGGGTCGGTCACCGTGTGCGGCGTGTGGGCCACCAGATCGCTGTTGGCGAGGATGCGGTCCACCTCCTCGTCCGGTAGCGCCGACAGGATCGCCAGCCCCGGCGCGGTGCAGTAGGCCGGCAGCCGGGTGCCGACGATGACGTTGGCGTCGAGCATGTGCCGGCTCACGAAACGCAGCACGAACACGATGTCGGTGCCGTCCAGCACCGACACGTTCGTCGTCTCCTCGGTCTCCCGGCTCACCTGCTGCACATAGGGCGTGGCGCGGTAGATCAGGCCGCTCGACACCAGGTAGTTGTAGGTGAAGTCGAACAGGCGCGGCGACAGCTCGTAGGCCTTCGACGCCTCGTCCTTGCGCAGGTAACCGAGCGTCGTCAGCGTGTAGATGAATCGCTGCGCCGAGCTCAGGTCCATCCTGGTGAGCGCCGCGATCTGCGACAGGGTGAGATGGCTGCGCGAGCCGTCGAACGCGGTCAGCACCAGCATCGCCTTCTCGACCGACTTCACGAACAGCGACGACTCCTTCAGCGCATCCCGTTCTGCGGCGGCGGACGGTTTTTCGGCGAGGTTCATGCTGGTGCGTCCGGAGATGTGTTTTGGTGCGCTTGGTTAAAAGTTATCTTATATCAATAAAACTTGAGGCGTTCACCGGAGGACGGGCGGAAGAAAAGCGCGGTTTACGTGGCACAGGGTTTGCTCTATGTCCTTTGTATTTCACGCATTGCACCATTGGTTATCGCAATGCGATTTTAAATTCAGGCATAGCGAGCACCGCTGCACCACCCCCTCTCAGGAGCTTCCATGAACGACTCTTTCGATACCGCACGTCGCAACGTTCTCCGGGCCGCCGCGGCCGGCGCCGGTGCCCTGGCCCTGCCGGCAGCCGTGCGGGCGCAAGCCCGGCAGATCGTGGTGTCGGACCCGGGCGGCCCCTACACCGTCGCCTACCGCAAGGCGTTCTACGACCCGTTCGAGAAGGCCACCGGCATCAAGGTGGTGAGCGTGGCGCGCGAGTCGCAGCCGCTGGCGCAGTTCATCGCCATGACCCAGACCCGCAACTACATCTGGGACGTGACCACCCTCACCCTGTCGGGCGAGATCCCGCTGCTGCAGCAGCGCGGCCTGCTGGAGCCGATCGGCATGAAGGCCGCCGACTTCCCCGGCGTGATGCCGGAAGCGGTCACCCCGAACTGGCTGGGTGTCGACGTCTACGCCACCACCATCGCCTACCGCACCGACAAGTTCGGCACCAACGGCCCGCAGACCTGGGCCGATTTCTGGGATGTGAAGAAATTCCCCGGCCGCCGCAGCCTGCGCCGCAACCCGGTCGACACCCTGGAGCAGGCGCTGATGGCCGACGGCGTGGCGCCCGACAAGCTGTATCCGATGGACCTGGACCGCGCCTTCAGGAGCCTGGACAGGATCAAGCCGCACATCGCCACCTGGTGGACCAGCGGCGCGCAGTCGATGCAGCTGATCCAGTCCGGCGAGGTCGACATGATCTCCTGCTGGAACGGCCGCTCGCAGGCGGCGGTCGACGGCGGCGCGCCGGTGGCCATCGTCTGGAACCAGGGCCTGTATTCGATCGAGGGCTGGGGCATTCCCAAGGGCACGCCGCGCGCCGAGATGGCCAAGACCTTCGTGCGCTTCTGCGCCGACGCCAAGCTGCAGGCCGCCTTCACCGACGACCTGGCATACGGCCCGACCAACCTGAAGGCCTACGACTTCATCCAGCCCAAGCGCGCCTCGGTGCTGCCCACCGCCGCGCCCAACATCAAGAACATGGTGCTGCCGAGCCCCGACTGGTGGCACCAGAACCGCGAGAAGGTCACCGAGCGCTTCAACGCATGGGTGATCGGATGACGCAGGCGCCCGCGAAGCTTTCCATCGACGGCCTGGGCAAGCGCTACGGCCTCACCGTGGCGCTGGAGCCGACCCGGCTGGACATCCGCCAGGGCGAGCTGCTCACCCTGCTCGGCCCCTCCGGCTCCGGCAAGACCACGCTGCTGCAGATGATCGCCGGGCTGGTCGAGCCCAGCGAAGGCCGGCTGCTGATCGACGGCAAGGACGCCACCCGGCTGGCGCCCGGCGCGCGCGGCATCGGCATGGTGTTCCAGAGCTATGCCCTGTTCCCGCACCTGACGGTGGCCGAGAACATCGCCTACCCGCTGCGCATGCGCAAGACCGATCCGGCCGCCATCACGCGCCAGGTGGCCGGCGCGCTCGAGATGGTGCAGATGGGCGCCTTCGGCGAGCGCCTGCCGCGCGAGCTGTCGGGTGGCCAGCAGCAGCGCATCGCGCTGGCGCGCTGCTTCGTCTACCGGCCGGAGGTGATCCTGCTCGACGAGCCGCTGGGCGCGCTCGACAAGAACCTGCGCGAACACATGCAGCTGGAGATCCGCCGGCTGCACCGCGAGCTCGGCGCCACCTTCATCTATGTCACCCACGACCAGGAAGAAGCGCTGACCCTGTCCGACCGCATCTGCCTGATGAACCAGGCGCGGGTGGAACAGGTGGGCACGCCCGACGAGATGTACGACCAGCCGGCCACCCGCTTCGCCGCCGGCTTCATCGGCCATTCGAACCTGCTCGACGGCCGGGCCGACGGCGGCGCCACGCTGATGGTGCGGCCGGAGAACGTGCGACTGGTGGCACCCGGCGCCGGCCAGCTCGACGGCACGGTGCGCGAGGCGGTGTTCCAGGGCGCCGACCTGAAGGTGCTGGTCGACATCGGCCAGGAGCGGCTGTTCGGCGTGCGGCTGCACGGCCGCGGCCAGCGTCCGCTCCCGGGCGACAGGGTCGGCCTGGCGTGGGACGCCGGCCATGCGGTGGTGCTGACGCGATGAGCGATACCACCAGCGCCGCCACGGCCACCACCACCCCAGCCGCCGTCACCTACGCGCCTTCATGGATGGCGCGCCTGCGCCCCTGGCTGCCCGGCGTGCCGGCACTGCTGTTCCTGGCGGTGTTCTTCGTGCTGCCGGTCGGCGAAATCCTGCTGAATTCGTTGCGCACCGCCGAGAACCAGTGGGGCCTGGACCAGTACCTGCGCCTGGCCGCGCAGCCCACCTATGCCAAGGTGATCGGCGCGACCTTCTTCATCGCGCTGGTGGTGGCCGCCATCAGCGTGGCGCTGGCGTTCCCGCTGGCCTACCTGCTCAGCCAGATCTCGGCCGACCGCCGGTCGCGCTGGATGATCTGGCTGCTGATCCCCTTCTGGACCAGCTACCTGGTGAAGACCTTCGCCTGGATATTGCTGCTGTCGCGCACCGGCGTGATCGGGGTGATCGCCAAGGCGGTGGGCGCCGACGGCTCGGGCCTGCAGCTGATTCCGTCGCTGGCCGGCGTGCTGATCGGCATGGTGCATGCCCTGGTGCCGCTGGCGGTAGTGAGCATGCTGCCGATCATGCAGGGCATCAGCGGCCAGCTACTGAGCGCCGCCGAGACGCTGGGCGCCGGCCGCAAGGGCGCGTTTCTGACCGTGTTCCTGCCGCTGTCGCTGCCGGGCGTGGCCGCCGCCGGGCTGCTGGTGTTCATCACCAGCCTGGGTTTCTTCATCGTGCCGGCATTGCTCGGCTCGCCGAAGGAAACGATGGTGGCGCAGCTGATCATCTCGGTGATCCTGGAGCTGTTCAACATGCCGTTCGCCGGTGCCCTGTCGGCGGTGCTGCTGGTGGCGACCATCGTGGTGTTCGTGTTCTACGACCGGCTGGTGGGTTTGTCGTCGATCGGCGGCGCGCAGTCGGCGCGGGTGGCACCGGCACCGGGCGCGCAGACCATGCTGCGCGCCATGGTGCGCCTGGGCCTGTGGCT
>JAKONS010000292.1 GCA_022701845.1 Burkholderiaceae bacterium | reverse complement strand
CCCGCCACGACCGACCCGCTCAAGGTCCCCCCGGTCGTCACCGCTCCCCCCGCGGCCGAAGTCGCCCGCAGATCGAACGCCCCCCGCGCAGCGTTGTAGGTGAGGTATCCCTTGCTGGTCTGCGTGCAGGCCGCGTCGTACACCACGAACTGCCCGGTAGACGGGTCCTGGCAGGTCTGGAAAGTGCCCGCATTCCGGATGCGCGCCGAAGCCGCATACCCGGTAGACGCACCCGCCGCCCCGTACTGCACACCGACGGCGTTGTAGATATTGGCCACCGTGTTGAACACCGCCGGCGCCGACACGTTGTCGAAGGTGGTGGCGAACGCCACCAGCGGCACGAACGCGCTGCCGCTGGGCGCCGCGATGCCGCCCTGCAGCACGCCGCCCGCGCCGAAGGTGAAGACCGCGCCGTTCTCGCCGCTGGCATAGGTGCAGTTGCCGAGCGGCAGCAGGCTGCCGGTGCGCCGGGTGCCGGCGGTGCGCTGCAGGCTGGCGTCGACCGTGGCGGTGTAGGCCAGGGTGGCCGGGTCGATGCGCACGGTGAGCTCCTCGCCGAACAGGTCGCCGCCCTTGTAGGCGGTGGCGGCGGCCGGCAGGTTGGGGCAGGCCAGCGGGTCGCCGGTTTCCTGCACGCAGCTGAAGTTCACCGCCGCGTCGGCGCTGCCGGCGCCCTTGTACTTGGGCCAGGCCGGGTACTGGCACAGCGGCCGGGTGCGGCCGAAGGTGCCGGCGACCGCGTCGGCCACCACGCCGGTGGCGGGGGCCAGGCCGCCTTCGACCCAGTTCTCCAGCGCGGCCAGCGAATCCCAGTTCGGGATGAACACGCCGGTGCCGTGGCCCATGCCGGGCACGGTGTAGAAGCGCACGCCCTTGGCCGCCGCGTCGGTGCCGACGGTGGCGACCATGCGCTGGTAGTAGTCGATGGTCGAGTTGTTGCTGATCACCTCGTCGGCCAGGCCGTGCAGCAGGATCAGCCGCCCGCCGCGGTTCAAAAACGGCCGCAGGTCGGGGTTGGTGGCGTCGGTGATCGCCGAGACGTCCGCCACCCGCTGGGTGAAGGCGCCGGGCGCCAGCGGGTCGAAGGTGAGCGAGTCGAAGCCGGCCTGGCGGGTGACGAAGAATTTCGTCCACTGGTCGCCGGTGACGTACATGTTCGAGTCGGCCGAGGTGGCCGGGTTGCCCGGCAACGGGCGGGTGCCCAGGTCGCGGGTGGTGAACGGCCCGGCCACCAGGGTGCCTTCGAGGATGTTGATGCCGCCGGCACGCGTCACGCCGTTGGCCAGCGCATAGGTGGTGAAGTCGAGCGGCGCCTCGATGGTGCGGATGGTGGCCAGCTGCGGGTCCGACAGGCAGGTGTTGCCGGTGTCGATGCCGCCCGGGCAGCGCAGCGAGGCCAGCACCTGGGTGTTGAGCTGGCGGCAGCTCTCGACGTTGCTCACGATGGCGTCGGCCACGCCGTCGAGCTTGTCGCAGGCCGACAGCACCGTGCGCTGCACCAGCAGCGTCTTGGCGATGTTGACGAAACCGGCGCCGCCGTTGGCATACAGCGCGCGGCCCACCGCCACGTTCGACAGCCGGGTGCCGGTGTAGTTGAGGGCCGGCTCGTTGGCGATGACGCCGATGTAGTCGGCCGGCCAGCGCTGGATATGCGCCAGCGCGTCGCGCCCGCCGGTGGAGGTGCCGAGGAAATACGCCTGTTTCGGCGCGCTGCCGTAGGCGGCCCGGATCAGCGCCATCGCCACGTCGTGGGTCTTCTTCAGCGCCAGGCCGCCGTAGTTGGCCAGCGCCTCGTCGTTGGCGGCGAAGGCGCCGTCGGTGATGCTGCTGCTCTGGTGGCCGCCGTCGTCGCCGAAGGTGGCGTAGCCCAGCGCCAGCGGCGCCGGCTTGTCGGGCGGGCCGAAGCGCACCTGTTCCGTGCCGTCGATCAGGCGGCCGTTGAAGCCGCCGCCGCCGAAGTGGATCGCCTTGCCGTTCCAGGTGGCCGGCAGGTTGACCGCGAAATTGATCACCGGCGCGCCCGCGTCGACCGGCGCCACCGTGCCGCGCACCTGGCAGTAGGCGCCCAGGTTGTTGCCGGCGGCGCCGGCCGCGATGGCGGTGGCCGACACCACGGTGGCGCCGCCCGAGGCCACGCCGATCTGGCCGGCGGCGATGCTGCGGCCGGTGAGGTCGGCACAAGCGACTAGCGCCACCGGTGTCGGCGTGCCGGGGGTCGCGGGGTTGCCCGGATCGGCCGGGTTCGTCGGCGTGGTGGGGGTGGTGGGCGTAGTCGGGGTAGTGCCGCCGCCGCCGCTGCCGGCCACCGTCGAATTGCCGCCGCCGCCGCAGGCCGCCAGGCTGGCCAGCAGCACCGCCGAGGCGCTGAAACAAAGGGCGCGCGGCCAAGCCGCGACCGTTGCCGGGTGCACTGTGTGCGTCATGTCTTGTCTCCGTATTCGGCGCCCGGGCCGACGGCCTCGGGCGGGTGAACCATAAGCAGCTCGCTGCAGAGGGTCAAATACAATTCCAGCCCTCGGTCCATACGAAAAAAGTATCGAATTTCAGAAGCCACTGAAACGATGGACCGTGCGAGGAGACGATGGACCTGAAGCAACTGCGCTACTTCGTGGCGGTGGCCGAGGCCGGCCACATGACACGCGCCGCCGCCCGGCTCGGCATGCAGCAGCCGCCGCTGAGCCAGCAGATACGCGCCCTGGAAACCCGGCTGGGCTGCGTGCTGTTCGTGCGCCATCCCAAGGGCGTGACGCTCACCGCCAGCGGCGAGGCGCTGCTGGCCGACAGCCGCCGCCTGCTGGAGGACGCCGCCGCCATGGAGCGCCGCATGCGCGACCGCGCCGCCGGCCGCGCCGGTGCGCTGGCGCTCGGTTTCACCAGTTCGGCCGCTGCCCACGCCTTCACCCCGCGGGTGCTGCGCGAATGCCGCCGCGCCTATCCCGGCATCGCCCTGCAGATCACCGAGGACCATGCCGCCGGCCTCACCGAGGGCATCGCCACCGGGCGGCTGCACGGCGGCTTCCTGCGGGTGCCGGTGGCGCGCCCGCCGGGCCTGGTGTTCGAGACGCTGCTGCGCGAGCCGGTGCTGGTGGCCCTGCCGGTCGGCCATCCGGCGCTGGCCGAGGGCGGGCCGCTGGCGCTGCGTGCGCTGGAGCACGAGCGCTTCCTGCTGGTGCGCCAGCAGGGCGCCCCCGGGCTGTACGCCCAGCTGCTGGCGCTGTGCGAGCGCCAGGGTTTCATGCCGGCGGTGACGCAGGAGGTCGACCGCATGATGACCGCGCTGAACCTGGTGGCCGCCGGCGAGGGGGTGACGGTGGTGCCGGCGTCGATGCGGGGCGCGCATCCGGAGGCGATCGCGTTTCGCCCGCTGGCCGAGGCAGGGCTCGACGCACCGCTGACGCTGGCCTGGCGCGAGGCCGACGACGACCCGGCGCTGCGTTCCTTCGTGGCGCTGGTGCGCAGCGCGGTGCGCGCCGAGGCCGCGGTGGCGGAGCCGCTCCGGTGATGCGGCGGCGCGCGTGGCTGGCGGCCGGCGGCGCCGCGCTCGCCGGCGCGGCGCGCGCCTGGTCGCCCGAGGCGCTGCGGCTGGTCGTGGCCTACCCGCCCGGCGGCATCAGCGACCGGGTGGCGCGGCTGCTGGCGCGCGGGCTGGAGGCGCCGCTGGGCGGCGCGGTGGTGGTGGACCACCGGCCGGGCGCCGGCGGCGGGGTGGCGCTGCGGGCGCTGGCGCGGCTGCCGGCCGACGGGCGCACGCTGGTGTTCTGCGCGATCAGCCCGCTGGCGCTGTCGCCTTATCTGGGACCGCCCGCCGCCGCCGCGCCGCTGGTGACGCCGGTGGCCGGCGTGATGCGCACGCCGCTCTTGCTGGTCGGCACGCCGGCGCTGGAGGCCGACGACTTCCCCGGCCTGCTGGCGGCGGCCCGTGCCCGGCCGGGCGAGCTGCGCTGGGCCACTTCCGGCGTCGGCACCATCGGCCACCTGGTGCTGGAGCAGGTGTGCCGCACCGAGCGCATCGCGGTGGCGCATGTGCCGTATGCCGGCGGCGGGCCGCAGCTGCAGGACGCGCTGGCCGGGCGGGTGGAGCTGCTGTCGACCAACCTGGCGCCGCTGCAGATCGACTATGTGCACGCCGGCCGTTTCACCCCGCTGGCGCTGGGCG
>JAKONS010000253.1 GCA_022701845.1 Burkholderiaceae bacterium | reverse complement strand
GGATGAAATACACCAGCCGGTTGCCGCGAAAGTTGAAGCGCGCCAGGCAGTGGGCCGCCGCCGCACCCAGCAGGGTGACGATGGCCACCGAGCTGACCACCACCGTCGCGCTGTTCCAGAAATACTGGGCGAAGTTGCTGTCCACCCAGGCCACCCGGAATTTGTCCCAGTGAAAGGTTTCGGGCCAGGCGAAGTGCGACGCGCTGATCTCCGAGGTGGTGCGGACCGACATGGTGCCGACCCACAGGAAAGGCAGGGCCGAGTACAGGGTGTACAGCACCACCGCGGCCATCAGCCCGCCGTTGCGCAGCATGCCGGTCAGGGTGGTCGACCAGCTGGTGGCGGGTGTGTACGGTCGCTCGACCGGCAGCGGGACGGGGGTGGCCATGTCAGTACTCCATGCGCTCGCGGCGGCGGAAGATCAGGTTGAAGAACACCACGAAGCCGACCACCACGAAGAACCACACCACCGCGATGGCCGAGGGATAGCCCAGGTCGAAGGTGTTCCAGTTGAAGGCGCGTTTGTAGACATAGGTCGACACCGTCTCGGTGGACCACACCGGGCCGCCCTCGGTCATGATCCAGACCAGATCGAACACCTTCATCTTTCCGATGAAGGCCAGGATGTACAGATTGAGCAGCGTCGGCCACAGCATCGGCACGATGATCCGGACGAGCTTCTGCCACCAGCCGCAGTTGTCGAGCTCGGCGGCTTCCAGCACCTCCGACGGCAGCGAGTGCAGCGCCGCCAGGCACACCACCATGTTGAAGCCGGCCCACTTCCAGGCGTGGGTGACGATGAGCGCACCCAGCGCGAACTGCGGGTCGCCCAGCCATGCCTTTGCCAGGCCCGGCAGGCCGAGCGCGCGCAGCCACACGTTCACCACACCCCAGTCGTAGTTGTAGATCCACACCCACATGATCCCGACCACCACGTACGACAGCAGCACCGGCGTGAACCAGGCCACCCGCAGGAAGCGCGAGAACGGCACGCCGGCGTACAGGCACAGGGCCAGCAGCAGGCCCACCACCACGTCGAGCACCGGCCCCACCACCGACCAGATGGCGGTATTGCGCACCGCTGCCCAGAAGGTCTCGTCCTGCATGACCTCGGCATAGTGCCGCCAGCCGACGAATTCCGACGAGGCGATGTCGGCCACCACGAAGAAGCTGTTGTAGAAGGTGCGCAGCACCGGGTAGGCGGTGAGCGCCGCGTAGAACAGCAGCGCCGGCGCCAGGAACAGCATCACCGTGGGCAGCGGCGCGCGGCGGGAGTCGGCTTCGGGCGGCGCCAGCCAGGCCGCCAGGGTGGTGGAGATCGACATGGCCGGCCCGTCAGGACGTGGCCTTGCAGGCCGCGTCCATCTGCTTGGCGACCTCGGCCGGTGCCAGCACGCCGCCCGGGAAAGCCCGGTTCATCACCTGAGCGAAGGTGTCGCCGCACTTGCCGCTCATGAAATGCAGCGGCGTGCCGATGAAGTACCTGGCGCCGGCGCTGCGCTCCTGCAGTTCCTTGAAATACGGCGCGTAGATGCCGCCGATGCGCGACGGGTCGGTCTTGACGCCGGTCTGCAGCAGCACGCCTTCCATCCACTTGTTGCCGTTCTCCACCGTGGCCAGGGACGACAGCATCTTGCCGGCGCATTCCTTGTTCTTGCTGCGCGAATACATCACATAGCTGCCGCCCACGGCCAGGGTCTTGCATTCGGGGCACTTGCTGCCGTCCATCGCCGGATATTTCATCAGGCCCAGCGAAAAGTCCTTGGGCTGGCCGCCCTTGTCGGCCGGCACGAAGGCGCGGCCGGTGTACCAGCTGGCGATGGGAAAGGTCAGCGCGCCCGGGTTGGTATGGAAGTAATAGTGCGATTCGCCCAGCTTCAGCGTGGCGATGCTCTTGGGGTAGAGGCCGCCGTCGATGAGCTGCTTGACCCAGTTCAGCGCTTCCATCACCTGCGGATCCTGGAAGGACAGCTTGCCCGTCAACAGTCTCTGGTAGTCGTCCGGTCCCAGCTTGCGCAGCAGCACCTCGCCGACGAAGTAGGCGCCCGGATAGGGCCGGTCGGCCACACCCTGCGCCATCGGGGTGATGCCCGCGGCCACCGACTTCTTCACCATGTCGGTGAACTGCGCCTGCGACAGCTGCTGGCTGGCCGGCAGGGTGACGCCGATCTTCTTCATCAGGTCGCGGTTGTAGTACAGCTCGACCGTATAGGCCTCCTGCGGCAGGCCGTAGACCTTGCCGTTGTACGTCCACGATTTCTTCGCCCAGTCCTCCAGGTTCTTCAGGTTGATATAGCCGTCGAGCGGCTCGATGTAGCCGCTCTTGGCGAAGCCGATTTCGTCGGGCTCCAGCCAGAAGATGTCGGGCGCCTGGCCGGTGCGCACCGAGGTCTTGACCGAGGTGTACAGGTCGGACTTCTGGATGAACTGCAGGTTGACCTTGCACTGCGGCGTGGCCGCTTCGAACTGCTTGACCCGTTCTTCCATGAAGCCGCGCTTGGAGGCCTCGTCGGGCCAGTGGCTCCACATGGTCACGGTCTGCTGCTGCGCCTGGGCCGGTGCCGCCAGCAGGCAGGCACCGCCGACGAGGGCCGCGGCGAGCCCGGTGGCGAGGTGCCGCCCGGTGCGGGACTTCGGCATGCAGGGAACAGGCTTCATGGATGTCTCCTTCTGGATGGATGGGCGTTCTGACGACCGGCTGCATTGCAACGCCCGGACTCTTTATTGTCAATATTCCAAACCTGCCAAAACGTATCCGAAAGGGAAAACACCGAGACCACCGCATTTCCGCCTTGCGATTATTGACAATACAGATTTCGTTACCGATACTTTTGCGACACCGAAAAGATTTTCCAAAGGACGTTTCCATGGCCACAGGCATGCGCAAGGGTTTGACTTCGTACGGCGATCCGGGGTTTTCGCTGTTCCTTCGCAAGGCCTTCATCAAGGCGATGGGCCTGTCCGACGACGCCCTGTCGCGGCCCATCGTCGGCATCGCCAACACCTTCAGCGACTACAACGCCTGCCACGGCAACGTGCCCAAGCTGGTCGAGGCGATCAAGCGCGGCGTCATGCTGGCCGGCGCCCTGCCGATGGAGTTCCCGACCATCTCCATCCACGAGTCCTTCGCCCACCCGACCAGCATGTTCCTGCGCAACCTGATGGCGATGGACACCGAGGAAATGGTGCGGGCCCAGCCGATGGATGCGGTGGTGCTCATCGGCGGCTGCGACAAGACCATCCCGGCCCAGATGATGGCCGCCGCCTCGGCCGACGTGCCCACCGTCATCGTGCCGGTCGGCCCGATGCTGGTGGGCCACTACAAGGGCGAGCAGCTGGGCGCCTGCACCGACTGCCGCCGTCTGTGGGGCGAGCACCGGGGCGGCCGCATCGACGAGCAGCAGATCGAGTTCATCAACGAACGACTGGCTCCCACCGCCGGCACCTGCATGGTCATGGGCACCGCCAGCACCATGGCCTGCGTGGTCGAAACCATGGGCCTGGCCCTGCCCCGCTCGGCCACCATCCCGGCCACCCATGCCGACCGGCTGCGCTCGGCTGAGGCCAGCGGCATGTTCGCCGCCGCCATGGCGAAGAACGGCGGGCCCAAGCCCAGCGAACTGATGACGGCCGCCTCGTTCCGCAATGCGCTGGTGGTGATGCAGGCCATCGGCGGATCCACCAACGGTCTGATCCACCTCACCGCCGCCGCCGGCCGCATGGGCATCAAGCTCGACCTGGAGGATTTCGACGCGCTGGGCCGGCAGGTGCCGGTGCTGGTGGACCTGAAGCCCTCGGGCGACCACTACATGGAGCATTTCCACTGGGCCGGCGGCGTGCCGCGCCTGATGCAGGAACTCGCCGACCTGCTGGACCTGGACACGCCCACCGTCACCGGCGGCACCCTGCGCGACTACGTCGCGACCGCCGAGGACGTGCCGGGCCAGACCGTCATCCGCCCCCGCACCGCGCCCATCAAGGAGGTCGGCAGCATGGCGGTGCTGCAGGGCAACCTGGCGCCGCGCGGCGCCATCATCAAGCAGTCGGCGGCCTCGCCCGCGCTGATGAAGCACACCGGCCGCGCGGTGGTGTTCGAGTCGGTCGCCGACCTGACCGAACGCATCGACGATCCGGCGCTCGACGTCACCGCCGACGACGTGCTGGTGCTGCGCAACGCCGGCCCCATCGGCGCGCCGGGCATGCCCGAAGCGGGCTACCTGCCGATTCCGCGCAAGCTGGGTACGCAGGGCGTGAAGGACATGGTGCGCATCTCGGACGCCCGCATGAGCGGCACCGCGTTCGGCACCATCGTGCTGCACATCGCTCCCGAATCCGCCGCCGGCGGGCCGCTGGGGCTGGTGCAGAACGGCGACCTGATCGCGCTCGACGTGGAAAAGCGCCGCATCGACCTGCTGGTGGACGACGCCGAACTGGAACGCCGCCGCGAAGCGGCCCGCCTGAGCCCGCCCATCGGCGCGGCCGCGGCGCCCGAACGGGGCTACGCCGCGCTGTTCCACCGCACCGTGCTGCAGGCCGACGAAGGCTGCGACTTCGACTTCCTGGTGCCCGGGCGGGCTCCGCGCAGGTGACAGGTCGAGCGGCCCGCCTGCCGCCCGGCAGCTGCGACACCCATATCCACGTGTTCGGCCCGCAGGCGCGCTACCCGCTGTTCCCCGGCCGGGGCTACACACCCGGCGAACACTCGCTGGACGACTACCGCCGCGCCCTCTTCCCGCTGGGCGCCGACCGGGCGGTGCTGGTGCAGCCCAGCGTGTACGGCACCGACAACCGGGCGCTGATCGACGCGCTGCACGCCGGCGGCGATGCGTTTCGCGGCGTGGCCGTGCCGGCGCCCGACACCACCGACGAGGCCTTGCAGGCGATGCATGCCGCAGGCGTGCGCGGGCTACGGCTGAACCTGGTCAACCCCACCGTCCTGACTGTGGCGCAGGCCCTCGCGCTGTGCGAGCGCACCCGCCCGCTGGGCTGGCACCTGCAGGTGCAGGCGCGGCTGGACACGGCCGGCATCGACGTCCTGCGCCGCCTCGCGGCACGGGCGGCCGTGCCGCTGGTCATCGACCACATGGGCCTGCCCGGCGACATCGCCGAGCCGACCGCGCTGCTGCGGCTGCTGGAAGAAACCGACGCCTGGATCAAGCTCAGCGCGCCCTACCGGTTCAGCCGGCAAGCCTGGCCGCACGACGACATCGCGCCGCTCGTGCAGAGGCTCGTCCACGCCCGGCCGCATCGCCTGCTGTGGGCCAGCGACTGGCCCCACACCGAGCAGGCCGAGCCGCTGCCCGCCGACCTCGCGCTGGTCGCGCTGCTGCACCGCTGGGTGCCCGACGCCGACACCCGCCAACGCATCTGCGTCGACCATCCGGCGACGCTGTACGGCTACCCATCACCTTCGTATCGACTCTAAGGAAACACCTCATGGATCTGGGCATCAAGGGAAAGACCGCGCTCGTGCTGGGCGCGGGCGGCGGGCTGGGCAGCGCCATCGCGCTGGCGCTGGCGGCCGAGGGCGCCGACATCGCACTGGCCGATGTCGATGCCGACGCGCTGAAGAGCTCGCTCGACGCGGTCCTGGCCACCGGCGTGCGCGCCATCGGCGTGCAATGGGACCTGGCCGATCTGGCGTCCGTCGACGGCCACATCGCCCGCATCGAAGCCGCGCTGGGCCCGGTCGACATCCTGGTCAACAACACCGGTGGCCCACCACCGACGCCCGCCGCCGGCCAGTCCGCCGAGCTGTGGGAAAAGCACTTCCAGTCGATGGTGCTGTCGGTCATCAAGATCACCGATCGGGTGTTGCCCGGCATGCGCGAACGGCGCTGGGGCCGCGTCGTCACCAGCACCTCGTCGGGCGTCGTGGCGCCCATCGCCAACCTGGGCATTTCGAACGCGTTGCGCTCCACCCTGGTCGGCTGGTCGAAAACGCTGGCGCGCGAAGTGGGCAAGGACGGCATCACCAGCAACATCGTGCTGCCGGGCCGGGTGGCGACCGGGCGCATCCGCTTCCTGGACGAACAGAAGGCCGCGCGCGAAGGCCGCGGGGTGGACGCGGTGAGCGCGGAAAGCACCGCCAGCATTCCGGTGGGCCGCTACGGCGAGCCGGAGGAATACGGCAAGGTGGTGGCGTTTCTGGCGAGCACCGCAGCCTCGTATGTGACCGGCTCGGTGATCCGGGTCGACGGCGGGCTGATCGCCAGCATCTGAGCCCCAGCATCGACAGCCAACGACAGCCCGCAACAGGAACCGTTCATGAAAATGCCCCTCGACGCCAGCGGCGTCTATCCCATCGCCCCGACGCCCTTCCTGGACGACGGCACCATCGACACCGCCTCCATCGACCGCTTGACCGACTTCTACCTGGGCTGCGGCGCCACCGGCATCACGGTGCTGGGCCAGCTGGGCGAGGCACCGAAGCTCGAACACCAGGAAAGTCTGGCCGTGGCCGGGCAGATGATCCGGCGCGCCGCGGGACTGCCGGTGGTGGTGGGCGTGTCGGCGCCGGGCTTCGCCGCCATGCGCGCTCTCACCCACGAGGTGATGTCCATGGGCGCGGCCGGCGTGATGATCGCGCCGCCCAACACCCTGCGCACCGACGACCAGATCGTCGGTTACTACCGCCAGGCGGTCGAGGCCATCGGCGCCGACGTGCCCTTCGTGCTGCAGGACTACCCGCTCACCTTCAGCGTGCAGATGACGCCCGGCGTGATCCGCCGCATCGTCGACGAGCTGCCCTCCTGCGCCATGCTCAAGCACGAGGACTGGCCGGGGCTGGAGAAGATCACCGCCCTGCGCGCGATGGAAGCCCAGGGCATGCGCCGCATCCCGATCCTGTGCGGCAACAACGGCCTGTTCCTGGACTACGAGATGGAGCGTGGCGCGGATGGCGCCAATACCGGCTATGCCTTCCCCGACATGCTGGTGGACCTGGTGCGCCTGTCGCAGGCCGGCGAGCGCGAGGCGGCGCACGACCTGTTCGACGCCCACCTGCCGCTGCTGCGCTACGAGCAGCAGCCGGGCATCGGCCTGACGGTGCGCAAATACCTGCTGCACCGGCGCGGCCTCCTGGGTTCGCCGGCGCTGCGCCAGCCGGCCGCCCCGCTGACGGCGGCCGCGCGGGCGGAGGTCGAGCATCTGCTGGGCCGCTTGGCGCGCCACGATCCGCGGGCCCATCTGCCCGCCGCCTGACTCACCCCCGATCCGTCCCACCATGCGCA
>JAKONS010000220.1 GCA_022701845.1 Burkholderiaceae bacterium | reverse complement strand
TGCTGACCGGCGCCGGCAAGTCCTTCTGCGCCGGTGCCGACACCACCGAGTTCTCGGCGCTGACGCCCGACGATCCGCAGGCGGTCACCGCCCGCGCCGACCTCACCACCGCGCTGCACCTGGTGTTCTCGCAGATGAACAAGCCGGTGGTGTCGGCGGTGCGCGGCAACGCCCTGGGCGGCGGCGCCGGGCTGGCCATCGCCTGCGACCTGTGCGTGATGTCGGAGACGGTGCGCTTCGGCTATCCCGAGCTCAAGCACGGCATCGTGGCGGCGGTGGTGATGGCCAACCTGGTGCGCCAGGCCGGCCGCAAGCAGGCCTTCGAGCTGGTGGCGCTGGGCGATGCGCTCGACGGCGCCGGCGCCAAGGCCTTCGGCCTGTGCAACCGGGTGGCGCCCGACGCCGAGGTGCTGGAGACGGCGGTGCAGCTGGCCACGAAGATCGCCGGCTGGAGCCCGATCGCCATGGCCACCACCAAGCGCAGCTTCCACCGCGCAGCCGACCTGGGCCTGGCGCAGGCGCTGGAGGTGGGGCGCGACGCCAACGTGATGATGCGCGGCTTCCGCAAGGCGCCCGCACCCGCGGCCGCGGCCGCCGCAGAGAAGGCGGCCTGAGCATGCGGCCGCTCGAAGGTATCGTCATCCTCGACCTGTCGCGGGTGCTGGCCTGCCCCTTCGCCAGCATGATCCTGGCCGAGCTGGGCGCCGAGGTCACCAAGGTGGAGCAGCCCGGCACCGGCGACGAGACCCGCGGCTTCGAGCCGGTGGTGCCCGGCACCGGCGGCGCGGACGGCGAGGACGTGTCGGCCTACTACATGGCCTTCAACCGCAGCAAGAAGTCGATCACCGTCAACCTGCGTGCGCCCGAGGGCCAGGAGGTGGTGCGCCGGCTGGCAGCGCAGGCCGACGTGGTGCTGGAGAATTTTCCGGTCGGCACGCTGGGCCGCTACGGCCTCGACCATGCGGCGCTGTCGGCGCTCAACCCGCGGCTGGTGCATGTCAGCTGCACCGGCTTCGGCGAGACCGGCCCCTACCGCAAGAGGAAGGGCTACGACACCGTGTTCCAGGCGATGGCCGGCCTGATGAGCCTGACCGGCGAGCGCGGCGGCGGGCCGGTCAAGCCGGGCCTGCCGATGGCCGACCTGACCTCCGGCCTGTGGGTGGCGATCGCCATCCTGTCGGCGCTGGCCGGGCGCGAGAAGACCGGCACCGGCAGCCATGTCGACTTCTCGATGTTCGACGGCCAGGTGGGCCTGCTGTCGCTGGCGGCGGCGCGCTGGTTCGCGCTGGGCGAGGTGCCGGCGCGGCTCGGCACCGAGCATCCGGGGCGCATTCCCTCGGCCGCCTTCGTCTGCGCCGACGGCCGCTGGGTGCAGATCACCGGCAGCGACCAGCACTGGGCGCCGCTGTGCAACCTGCTGGGCCTGGAGGCCTGGGCCACCGATCCGGCGCTGGCGCGCAACGCCGATCGGCTGGCGCGCCGCGAGGAGATGATGGCCGGCCTGCAGGCGGCGATCGGCCGGCTCGACCGCGACGAGCTCTGCCGCCGCTGCGACGCGGTGGGTGTGCCGGCCGGCCCGATCCTGCAGGTCGACGAGGTGCTGGCCAACGAACACGTGGCCGCGCGCGGCATGGTGGTCGATTTCGAGCATCCGCAGATCGGCGGCTTCAAGGGCCTGCGGGTGCCGCTGCGCTTCGACGGCCTGGACGACCCGGTCGCCACCCGGCCGCCGCTGCTGGGCGAACACACCGACGAGATCCTGCGCGACAAGCTCGGCATGGACGCCGGCGCCATCGCCGCGCTGCGCAGCGCTGGCGCCATCTGATTCCCACAACAAGACGGAGACAAGACACATGACGCACACCACCACCCTCGCCACCACCACCATCCCCACCCGCCGGAGCGCCGGCCCGCGCCGCGCGCTGCTCGCCGCGGCCACCGCCGCCACCCTGGCGCTGGCCCTGCCGTTCGCCCCGGCCGCGCAGGCGCAGGACGTATTCCCGACCCGGCCGATCACCCTGGTCAACCCCTATGCGGTGGGCGGCCCGGCCGACCTGCTGGGCCGGGCGCTGGCCAAGGGCCTGGGCGATGCGCTGGGCCAGTCGGTGATCGTCGAGAACCGCGGCGGCGGCGGCGCCTCGATCGGCGCCGCCGTCGTGGCCAAGGCCGCACCCGACGGCTACACCCTGCTGCTCGGCACCGCCGCCGCCCACACGGTGACGCCGGCGGCCACCAAGGTGCCCTACGACGGGCTGAAGGATTTCGAGTTCGTCGGCATGGTGGCCAACGTGCCCAACATCCTCACGGTGCATCCCTCGGTGCCGGCCCAGAACCTGAAGGAATTCATCGCCCTGGCCAAGGCGCAGCCGGGCAAGCTGAGCTATGCCTCGGCCGGCCTCGGCAGCTCGCCGCACATCGGCGGCGAAATGCTCAAGCACGCCGCCGGCATCGACCTGGTGCATGTGCCCTACAAGGGCGCGGCGCCGGCCATCAACGACATGGTCGCCGGCACGGTGCCGGTCGGCACGGTGAACATCTCCGGCGTGCTGCCCTTCATCAAGGCCGGCCGGCTGCGCCCGCTGGCCTACGGCGGCGCCAAGCGCTCGCCCGACCTGCCCGAGGTGCCCACCTATGCCGAGGCCGGCCTGCCCAACATGGAGAACGGCAGCTGGTACAGCTTGGCGGTGCCGGCCAGGACGCCGCAGGCGGTGGTCGACAAGCTGGCCAAGGCGCTGGAGACGGTGCAGAACCAGCCCGATTTCAAGAAGTTGCTGCAGGGCCAGAACGCGGAAATCATGACCCAGCAGAAAGCCGCCGCCACCGACTATGTGCGCGCCGACGGCAAACGGCTGGCCGAGCTGGTGCAGGCCACCGGCATGAAGCTGCAGGACTGAGCCGAAGCCGGACCCATACCCAAGACCGAGACGAGATCGAGACAGACAGTTCGAGAGACGAGGACGACCGATGGACGACAAGCAGAACCCCACCGCGGCGCCGCCGCTACCCGACTTCGCCACCCTGCGCCTCGCGCTGCAGGACGGCATCGCCACCCTGTGGCTGGCGCGGCCCGACGCCCGCAACGCGCTCAATCTGGCGATGTGCCGCGAGCTCACCGCCGCCTGCGAGGCGCTGGAAGCCGACGACGCGGTACGGGTGATCGTGGTGCGCGGCGAAGGCGTGGCCTTCTGCGCCGGCGCCGACTTGAAGGAGCGCCAGGGCATGAGCCCGGCCGAGATGGTGGCCCGCCGCGTCGAGGGCTTCACCGCCTATGCCGCGCTGGAGGCGATGACCAAGCCGCTGATCGCCGCGGTGCACGGCCCGGCCTACGGCTCCGGCTGCGAGATCGCCGCCGCCTGCGACTTCGTGCTGGCCGGCACCGGTGCGTCGTTCAAGTACCCGGAGGTGGGCTGGGGCACGGTGGGCGCCACCCAGCGCCTGCCGCGCATCGTCGGCCGGCGCATGGCCAAGGAGCTGCTGTTCACCGGCCGCACCATCGACGCCGAGGAAGCCTTCCGGCTGGGCCTGGTCAACCATGTCGATGCCCCGGAAGCGCTCGACGCCCGCGTCGCCGAGATGGCCGCGCGCATCGCCGCCGCCAACCCGGTCGCCCTGCGGCTGACCAAGCGCTGCATCGACGACGGCCTGGACACCACCCGCGAGGGCGCGATGGCGGTGGAGCTGCTGGCGATCCAGGAGAACCTGCGCCACGGCGACTGGCGCAAGGCCATCGCCGGCTTCGGCGCCAAGCCGGCCACCCCGGCCAGCCAGGCCCACCAGGAGGGCGGCGATGCGACTGCTCGATGACCGCAACGTGCCGGTGCCGGCCACGCTGGCGCGGGTGCTCGCCGCCACGGCGGCCGCACGCGGCCCGCACGAGGCCTATGTCGGCCCGGGCGAGCGCCACACCTGGAGCGCCCTGCAGGCCGAGAGCCTGCGCTATGCCGCCGCGCTGCACGCCGCCGGCATCCGGCACGGCGACCATGTCGGGGTGATGCTCGGCAACTCCGGCACCTGGCTGGCCGCCTTCTTCGGCTGCGCCGCGCTCGGCGCGGTGACGGTGCCGGTCAACACCCGGTTCAAGTCCGACGAGCTGCTGTTCTGCCTGAAGCAGGCCGACGTGAAGCTGCTGATCCTGGCCGACACCTTCCTGGGCATCGATTTCCTCGACCTGCTGCGGCAGGTGGAGCCGGCGCTCGACACCGGCCTGCCCGGCACCGCGCTGCCGCTGCTGCGCAGCGTGGTCACCGTCGGCGAGGCCCCGGTGCCGCCCGGCGCGATGCCGCTGGCGGCCTTCCTGGCGGCCGGCGCGGCGGTGCCCGCCGCCGACGTCGCGGCGCTGTCGCAGCGGGTCGATCCGCACGACGTGCTGCTGATCCAGTACACCTCCGGCACCACCTCCTTCCCGAAGGGCGTGATGCTGAGCCACGCCAACATGCTGGGCGACGCCGCCTCGGTGGCGCGCCGCATGGGGGTCACCGCCGAGGACCGGTATTTCAGCATCCGGCCCTTCTTCCACGTGGCCGGCAGCACCCTGTCGGTGCTGGTCACCGTGGCCGCCGGCTGCTGCCTGCTGAGCCTGCCGAAGTTCGAGGTGGCCGAGGCGCTGCAGGTGCTCGAGGACGAACGCTGCACCCTGACATCGGGCAACGACACCATCTTCCTGATGCTGGTCGGCCACCCCGGCTTCGACCCGGCGCGCCTGCACCTGAAGGGCGGCTGGGCGGCGGCCGGGCCGGAGGTCATGCAGAAGATCCACGACACGATGCGGGTGCGCCATGTGTGCAATGCCTACGGCCAGTCGGAAGCCTCGCCCAACGTGCTGCTGAGCGACCGCGACGACGCCTTCGAACTGCGCCGCGACGGCTTCATGCTGCCGCACCCGGGCGTCGAGGTACGCCTGGCCGACGCCGACACCGCCGCGGTGGTGGTGCCCGGGCGGGGCCAGGGCGAGATCCAGGTGCGCGGCTGGAACGTGATGCGCGGCTACTACCGCATGCCCGAGGCCACCGCCAAGGCCTTCACCGCCGACGGCTGGCTGCGCACCGGCGACATGGGCGAGCAGCGCCCCGACGGCCGCATGCGCATGGTCGGCCGGCTGAAGGACATGGCCCGTGTCGGCGGCGAGAACGTGGCGCCGGCCGAGGTCGAGGAGGTGCTGCACGCCCATCCGGCGGTGCTGCAGGCGCAGGTGATCGGCGTGCCCGATGCGCGCCTGGGCGAGGTCATCGGCGCCTTCGTGCTGCTCAAGGACGGCCGGCATGCCGACGCCGCCGAGCTGCAGGCCTGGTGCAAGGCGCGCTGCGCCAATTTCAAGGTGCCGCGCTACCTGGAGCTGGTCGACAGCTTCGAGCAGATCGGCATGACCGGCAGCAGCAAGGTGCAGAAGAACAAGCTGCGCGACCATGCCCTGAAACTGTGGAACATCCTGCCGGAGACGGTAGCCTCATGAACATGCAAACCGACGATTCCTCCGCTTCCCCGACGGCCCCGCACACCTCCCTGGAAGACGACGGCCGCGATGTCGTGCTGTGCGAATGCTTCGCCCGCGACGGCCTGCAGCACGAGCCGGCGATGCTGCCGGTCGAGACCAAGGTCGCGCTGGTGCAGCGCTTCGCCGACCTGGGCTTTCCCCGGGTCGAGGCCACCTCGTATTCCAACCCCAAGGTGATCCCGCAGTTCGGCGACGCCAGCGAGCTGCTGCGGCGGCTGCCGCGCCGGCCCGGCGTGTTCTACAAGGCCACCTGCGCCAACCTGCGCGCGGTGCAGCGGGCGCTGGCCGACGCCGATGCCGGCTTCGGCGCCAACGAGGTCAGCCTGCTGGTCTCGGCCACCGACACCCATTCGCTGAAGAACCTGGCGCGCAGCCGCGCCGACCAGTGGGCCAACATCGCCGAGATGGCGGCAGCCGCTGCCGGCCGGTTCCGCCTCATCGGCACCATCTCGATGGCCTTCGGCTGCCCGTTCGAGGGCCATGTCGACCCCGACAGCGTGATCGCCGACGTGGGCCGCATGCGCGAGACCGGCGTGCGCCACATCACCCTGGGCGACACCACCGGCACCGCCACGCCACGCACCACCACCGCGCTGTTCCGGCGCATGCGCGCCGAGTTCCCCGACGTGGTGCCGATCGCCCATTTCCACGACACCCGCGGCACCGGCCTGGTCAACTACGTCGCCGCGCTGGAAGCCGGCGTGCGGCATTTCGACTGCGCCCTGGGCGGCGTCGGCGGCCATCCGGCCAAGGTGAAATACGGCGGCGGCCACACCGGCAACATCGCCAGCGAAGACCTGGTCGACCTGTTCGAGAACATGGGCGTGCGCACCGGCATCGACCTCGGCCGGCTGCTGGAAGCGGTCGAGGCCTGCGAGCAGGCGCTGGGCCGCGAACTGCACGGCCGGGTGGCCCGCAGCGGGCTCAACCCGCTGCTCGCCACCGCCGCCGCCTGACGACCCCATCCGTTCGCCACTTCATCCCGCCCGCCCATGCCGCCCCTGCCGTCCACGCCACCCGCCGACACCTCTTCCATCGCCGACGCGGCCACACCGCAGGGCGCGCGCCACTTCAAGGAGCTGGTGTCGTTCCGCCTGAACATGCTGGCCAACACCTGGAGCCGGCTGGCGGCCGAGGCCAACGAGCGCGACTTCTCGCTCGATCCGCGCGAGTGGCGCATCGTCGGCATGCTGGGCGCCTATGCGCCGATGTCGCTGCAGGGCCTGGCGCGCGAGGTCAACGTCGACAAGAGCCAGGCCAGCCGCACCGTCTCCGGCCTGATCGAGCGCGGGCTGCTGCAGCGCGAGTCCGACGCCAGCGACGGCCGCGGCGTGCAGCTGAGCCTGACCCGGGCCGGCATGCAGGTCTACCGCAAGGTGTTCCCGCGGGCGGTGAAACGCAACCAGGAACTGCTGTCGGTGCTGAGCGATGCCGAGCGGGCGGTGCTCGACCGCGCGCTCGACCTGCTCACCGACCATGCCCACGCGACGCTGGCCAAGGCCCGCGCCGAGGAGAAGCGGGTGGCGGCACGCAGGAAGGCGGCCTGATGCCGGGCGCACCGATGAACATCCTCGTGTTCCAGCACCTGCGGGTGGAGCATCCCGGCATCCTGCGCGACTTCTGGGCCGCTGCCGGCCACCGCTGGACGGCGATCGAACTCGACGAGGGCGAGCCGATTCCGCCGGCCGAGGCGCTGGCCGGCTACGACCTGCTGGTGGTGATGGGCGGCCCGCAGGATGTCTGGCAGGAAGACCTCCACCCCTGGCTGGTGGCCGAGAAAGCCGCCATCCGGCACTGGGTGGGCACGCTCGGCAAGCCCTACCTCGGCATCTGCCTGGGTCACCAGCTGCTGGCCGCGGCGCTCGGCGGCACCGTCGGCCCGATGCGCAGCCCGGAAGTCGGTCTGGCCGAGGTGGCCCTCACCGCCGCCGGCCTGGCCGATCCGCTGCTGCAGGGCTTCGCACCCACGCTGCAGACCTTCCAGTGGCACGGCGCCGAGGTGTCGGTGCTGCCGCCCGGCGCGGTGGTGCTGGCCGCCAACGCCGCCTGCCCGGTGCAGGCCCTGCGCTGGGGCCGCCATGCCTACGGCTTCCAGTACCACTGCGAGATCACGCCCGCCACGGTGGCCGACTGGAAGGCGATTCCCGCCTATGCCGACAGCCTGCGCCGCGCGCTCGGCGCGGCCCGCGCCGACGGCCTGGCCGCCGAAGTCGCGCCCTGCCTGCCCGGCCTGCGCGAGGCGGTGGCCCTGCTGGATCGCAACCTGCAGCGGCTGGTGGGCGGCTGAAACGACTGCGCGCCGGCTCAGTCCACCGAGCCGATGAACACCCGGCGGATCATCGGGAACTGCGCCTGCACCTCGGCCTCCAGCGCATCGACGATGCGGCCGGCGTCGCTGGCCAGGGTGCCGGCGTCGAAGGAAATGTCGAGCGTCACCAGCACCTCGTTCGGCCCCAGGTACATCGACAGCACCTTGCCGGTGGCACGCACGCCGGGGTG
>JAKONS010000420.1 GCA_022701845.1 Burkholderiaceae bacterium | reverse complement strand
CCGCGCGGCGAGCCGTTCGGCCTGCGCCAGCCCGGCGGCGTTGAGCGGAATGTCGGCCTGGCCCTGGAAGCGCAGCACACGGTTCCAGTCGGTTTCGCCGTGGCGGATCAGGATGGCATCGGTCATGCGGAATTATCGACCGCGGGCGATCACAGCCGGACCATCCGAAGGGGCCGTGTGCAGGCCGCATCGACGAACGGGCCGCCCGCCTGCGCCCAGCCCTCGCCGGGCGAGGTCTGCGCGCAGGCCTGGCCGCTGCCCGAGAGGCTGCGCCACTGGTAGTACGGCGCCGGCGCCGCCCCGGCCCGGGCCACGACGGCGCCGAGGCACAGCGCCGCGAATGCCGACGGCAGCCACCGTGCGACGGACCGCACCGGCGCCACCCTAGTTCGCGCCTTCCGGCGGCAGCTCGACCGCACCGGCGCCGACGATCCAGCCCTCCAGCAGATCGACCTCGGCCGGCAGCCCGTAGCGCGGCGCGCCGGCGGCATGCCGGCGCGCGCCCCAGGCGGCCTGCAGCAGGCACAGCACGGCATCCAGGCTGTCGCCGCTGGCGTCGGCCACCAGGGCGTCGTGCTGCGCCATGCGCAGCTTCAGGCGCAGGCCGCCGAGCAGCGGCTGCGTAGCCGGCGCGCCGGTTTCCAGCGCGGCCAGCAGATCCTTGCGGGCGATCAGCCGGTCGGGTGTCTGCTTGGCGCGGTCGTCGCTCTTGTAGCTGCGGCGGCCCAGCACCGCGCGCGCCGGCAGCCCGGGGTAGGCCTCCAGCGCCACCTTGGCGGCCGCCGGGTCGTGCGCCTGCACGCCGACCAGGTACGCACCCGCAGCGCGCAGCAGCGGCACGCCGGCGTGCAGCATGTAGGCGACCGGCGGGTTGACCCATTTCATCGACGGGCTCGAGCCCGCCGGCAGGTCGGTGGCGCGGTGGGCGAACTTGCCGCCGACCGGCCGGGCGTCGCAGAACGCGGCGAAGGTGGCGCGGATCTGCTCGCGGGTGAGCGTGGCGTAGTGGTCCATGCAGGCGGCCCAGTCGGTGGGCCAGCCCAGCGCCTCGACCAGCGGCCGCGGCAGGCCGAACGGCAGGTCGAAGCCGCCGACCCAGGCGCCCGGCGCGCCCAGCCAGGCGGCGAAGGCGTCCAGCGTGTCGAAACGATCCAGGCCGTCGAGCAGCACCGAAGCGCCGGAGACCCGGCCGCGCGCCACCACGATCGGCTTGCGCCGGCTCGGAGCGCTGGAGAAGTCGCAGCCGAACAGCAGCGGCGGTGCGGCCGCAGTCGGCGGCGTGGCGCTCAACGCGGAATGAGCGACAGGAACTCGCGGCGCAGCGCGGTGTCCTTCAGGAAGGAGCCGCGCATGACCGAGTTGACCATCTTGCTGTCGCTCTCCTTGATGCCGCGCCACGACATGCAGAAGTGGCTGGCTTCCATCACGATGGCCATGCCGTCGGGCTTGACCTTCTTCTCGATCACGTCGGCCAGCTGCACCACCGCCTCTTCCTGGATCTGCGGCCGGTTCATGATCCAGTCGACCAGCCGGGCGTACTTCGACAGGCCCAGCACGTTGGAGGTGACGTTCGGCATGATGCCGATCCAGATGCGCCCCATGACCGGGCAGAAATGGTGGCTGCAGGCGCTGCGCACCGTGATCGGGCCGACGATCAGCAGCTCGTTCAGCCGTTCGGCGTTGGGAAATTCGGTGACCCGCGGCGACTCCAGATAGCGGCCGGAGAACACCTCCTTCACATACATCTTGGCCACGCGCCGGGCGGTCTCGGCGGTGTTGTGGTCGTTCTCGGTGTCGATCACCAGGCTGTCGAGCACGCCGCGCATCTTTTCCTGCACCTCGTCGAGCAGCGCGTCGAGCTCGCCTGGCTCGATGAAATCGGCGATGTTGTCGTTGGCGTGGAAGCGCTGCTTGGCGGCCAGCAGGCGCTCGCGGATCTTCACCGAGACAGGCGTTCCGTGGTCGTCCGGGGCCTGTGGTGATTCGTCACCGCTGATGGATGTGGGGGCCTTCTGTAGCATCCGGCAATAGTAGCCGCAAGCGTCTTTCGCCCGGGGATGTACGGCCAAGCGGATTCCGCTAGGGCCGCGCCGGCGCCGCGGCGCCCTACCCGCCGAAGCGGCGTGCCGGCCACACCGCCGGGTTCACCAGGTGCGGCGGCTGGCGGCCCGCCAGCACGTCGACGATCTGGTCGGCGCACTGCTCGGCGGTCTGCTGCAGCGCTTCGTCGGTGCTGCCGGCGGTGTGCGGGGTGAGCACCACGTTCGGCAGGTCGAGCAGCGCATGGCCGGCCGGCACCGGCTCCTGGTCGAACACGTCGATGCCGGCACCGGCGATGCGGCCCTGGCGCAGGGCGTCGACCAGCGCCGCGGTGTCGATCAGGTCGGCGCGCGCGGTGTTGACCAGGATGGTGCCCGGCCGCATCGCCGCCAGCGTGGCGACGTTGATCAGGTGGCGGGTGTCGGGCCGCGAGGGGCGGTGGAGCGACACCACGTCGGCGGCGGCCAGCAGCTCGTCGAGCGTGGCGCAGGCCACCGCGCCGTGCGCGGCGATCACCTCCGGCGCGGCCGAGGGCGAATGCACGATCACCCGCATGCCGAAGCCGCGCGAGGCGATGTCGGCGGTCATGCGGCCAATGGTGCCGAAGCCGACCACGCCCAGCGTCCTGCCGTGCAACTCCTGCAGGCCGGGCCGGTAGCGGTAGTCCCAGTCGCCGCCGCGCACCGCTTCGTCGCAGGCGCGCAGGCGCTTGCCCACCGCCAGCATCAGCATCACCGCATGCTCGGCCACCGAGCGGGCGTTGGCGAACGGGGTGAAGACGATCGGTATTGCCAGCCGGGCGGCCAGTGCCACGTCGAGCTTGTTGGTGCCAACGCCGTGGTTGGCGATGACCCGCAGCCGCGTGCCGGCCTCGATCGCGGCGGTGTCGAGGCCGGCGTTGCGGGTGATGACCGCGTCGCAGCCGGCGATCTCGCGGGCCACCGTCGGCATGTCGGCGGCCGAGGCGCGGCGCACCTCGATGCCGGCGGCTTCCAGCTTGTGGATGCCGGCGGGGTGGATGGGCTGGACGACGAGGCAGACGGGCATGCGGGGCTTTCGGAAATGCGGGGTGGAAACCAAAGGCTCAGGCGGGCTCGGCCGCCAGGGCCTCGCCCAGCAGCACCGCGCCGAGCGCGAAATCGGCGAGGTCCATCTTCTCGTCGGGGTTGTGCGATCCGCAGTCGTTGCGCACGAACACCATCCCGGAGGGAACGCCCTGCTGCGCGAACACCGCCGCGTCGTGGCCGGCGCCGCTGGCCAGCGCCATCGCGGCGATGCCGTGGCGTGCGGCGGCGGCCTGCAGGCGCTCGCGGATCGCGGCGTCCATCACCGCCGGGGCCGAGCCGGTGCGCGGACCGAGCTCGATGCGCACCCGCGCCGCCGCGGCGATCTCCGCGGCGCGGCGCTGCAGCAGGCGGTCGAAACGCTGCAGGGTGGCCTCGTCCTGGCTGCGGATGTCGAGGCACAGCGCCGCCTCGCCCGCCACCTTGCTGAAAGCATGCTGGGCCGGGTCGGTGGAGAACTTGCCGAAGGTGACGACCAGATCGCCGCCCTCGTCCTCGATGGCCTGCCAGTCGGCATCGGCAGCGGCCACCAGCAGCGCGCCGGCGCGCACCGCGTCGTGGCGGCTGGCGCGCGGCACCGCGCCGGAATGCGCGTATTCGCCCAGCACCCGCAGCTCGCGGTAGCGCAGCGCGCCGCGGATGCCGGTGACCACGCCCACCGGCAGGCCGGCCTCGACCAGCACCGGCCCCTGCTCGATATGCAGCTCGACGAAGCGCGAGATGCGTGCCGCCTCCAGCGCCGGTTCGCCGAAACGCGCCGGATCGCCGCCGCAGTCGGCCAGGTGCTCGGCCAGGCTGCGGCCGGTGTCGGCGCGCGGCAGCGACAGCACCTCGCGGTCGACCAGACCGAAGGCCGCCTTGCTGCCCAGGTAGGAATACGGGAACCAGGTGCTCTCCTCGGCCCGCACGCCCATCACCACCACGTCGGCGGCCGGGGTGTAGCCGCCCTGCCGCCAGCCGGCCAGCACCGCGAGCCCCGCCACCACGCCGGCGGCGCCGTCGAAATTGCCGCCGCAGGGCACCGAGTCGAGGTGCGAGCCGGTCATGGCGCGCGGCGCGGCGCGGTCGCGCCCGGGCATCGTCAGGTAGAGGTTGCGTGCGCCGTCGTGGCGCACCTCCAGCCCCAGCGCCTCGCCCGCGGCGGCGACGAGCGCATGGGCGCGCTGCTCGCCCGGCCCGTAGGCGTCGCGGGTGACGCCGCGGCCGTCGAAGCTGTCGTGCCGCAGGCGGTCGAACAGCGACGCCGCCAGCGCCATGTCGGGGGCCGGCAGCATCGTCATGCCGCCGCGGCGAGCGCCGGCACCATCGCGTAGCTGGAGGCGTCGATCGGGTCCAGGCACGCTTCCAGCAGCCGGCCGTAGCCGGGTACCGCGCTGCGGATGCCCAGCAGCCGCAGGCAGGCCCAGAAAGTGGCCTGGTTGCTGGTGACCACCGGCTTGCCGAGCTCGCGTTCGATCTCGGCGATGACGTCGAGCGTGGCCAGGTTGGTGCACGAGATGAAGATCGCCTCGGCATCGGGCCGGTCGATCTCGCGTGCCAGGCGGTACACCGCTTCCGGCGGCACCCGGCCGATGCCGCGGCGCTCCTCCTGGGTATGGCCCAGGTCGAGGCCCTGCATCGAGACGACCTGCAGGCCGTATTCCTCGAAGAACACCCGCTCGCTCTCGTTGACGAAATCGATGTAGGGCGTGCCCACCGCGACCCGGCTCACCCCCAGCGCCCGCAGTGCCGCGATGACCGCGCCGGCGGTGGCGATGGCCGGCTTGCCGGTGCGCTCGGCCATGTTGGCGATCAGCTTCGGCAGCGGGCAGACGATCGAGCCCGAAGTGCAGCCGAAGGCCACCACGTCGATCTCGGCGGTGGCCAGCTCGACCGCGGCGCCGTCGACCGCTTCGGCCATCTTGAAGTACGACTCCTCGGTGGCCTTGCCCAGCAGCAGCGCCCGGGCGGTGTGGATGGTCACGCCGTCGGGCGCCAGGCGCCAGAACTCCGGCTCGTTGATGGTGTTGGTCGACGGCACGATCAGGCCGATCTTGGCTTTCCAGCCGTAGGGGCTGTAGAGGGCGGTGGTTTTCATGGACGTTCCTTGGGAAGGGGTGGGCGCGGCTCAGCGGCCGGCGGCCTTTTTGAGGGTGGCGGCGGCGCTGCTGAAGGCGTTGAACAGGGTGGCGGCGTCGTTGGAGTACGGCATCCAGCGGATGCCGCGTTCGATCCATTTGGCGGCGCCGGCCGGGTCCTGGGCGCTGAAGCCCCAGGGAATGTCGTGGCGGTCGCAGGTGGCGATCACCTGCTCGGTGGCGGCCAGCATCTTCTCGTGGCCCATCTCGCCGGGCACGCCCAGGTCCTGCGAGAGATCGTCCGGGCCGATCATCACCGCGCTCAGGCCGGCCACGCCGCAGATGGCGTCGAGGTTGTCGAGCCCGCGCTGGGTCTCGATCATGGCGATGGTCACCGTCTCGCGGTTCATCTCCTCGATCTGCTCCAGCGGCCGGGTCAGGCGCTCGTAGTCGGTGTGCGGCCCGCGGAAGTTCAGGATGCGCTTGCCGCACGGGTAGAACTTGGTGGCCTGCATGATGGCCTCGAGCTGCTCGGCCGAATCGACGTTCGGCAGCAGCAGGCCCATGGCGCCGGCATCCAGCGGCCGGGTGTAGTCGTGCGGATGCAGGCCCACCGGCCGCACGATCGGCACGATGCCGGCCTCGCGGGCGATCAGGCACAGGGTGCCGACCTCGGCGATGGTGAAGTCGCTGTGCTCCATCTCGATCAGCACGAAGTCGAGCCCGCTCACCGCCAGCAGCTTCATGAAGCGCGGGTGGTGGACGATGGTGGCCCAGGTGCCGAAGACCGGCTTGCGGTCGGCCCAGAGGGCGTTCAGGGGGTTCTTGCGCATGGTGTGTTCTTCAGGAGGTGCGGAGATGGGGCGGGTACGGGCGGTGCGGTCGCGGGGCCGGCGTCACTGGCTCCACGGCTTGACCTTCCAGAGGTCGCGCAGGCCGGTGTCGAGCTGGCTCAGGCTGCGCCGGTAGTCGGCCGGCGCCAGGTAGCGGATCGGCAGGAAGCTCTTGGCGGCGCGCTCACGGAACACCGGGTCGTCGGCGCAGGTCTTGATGGCCGACGACAGCCTGGCCACCACCTCCGCCGGCATGCCCTTCGGCCCGGCGAAGCCGCGCATCGAGCCGCCCAGGATGTCGTAGCCGGCCTCCCTGAAGGTGGGCACCTCGGGCGCCACCGGCGAGCGCGCATCGCCCATCACGCCGAGGATCCGCCAGGGCGAGCCGGCGCGAAAACCCACCGCCTCGTCGATGTTGGCGGTGGTGCTGTCGATGACCTTGCCGAGCAGCGCGGTGCGCGCCGGCGCGGTGCCCTGGAACGGCACCGCCGACAGCGAGATGCCGGCGGACTTCTCCAGCTGCAGCATGGCGATGTGGCCGGCCGAGCCGACGCCCTGGGTGCCGACCGACACCGTGCCCGGCGCGGCCCTGGCCGCCTTCACCAGGTCGGCGATGGTCTGGATCGGGCTGTCGGCATGCACGCTGACGGTGGCCGGCGCCTCGGCCACGTTGCCGAGGAAGTCGAAGCTGTCGAGCGTCCATTTGGTGGCGCGCTCGATCGGGATGCTGACCACGCCCGGCGTGTTGACGATGCCGAGGGTGTAGCCGTCGGGCGCGGCCTGGGCGATGGCGGTCAGCCCGATGTCGCCGGAGGCGCCCGGCCGGTTCAGCACCACGATCGAGGCGCCGCGGATCTGCTGCTCCATGCACTGGGCGACGGTGCGGGCGGTGATGTCGGTGCCGGCGCCGGCGCTGAAGGGCACGATTATCGTGATCGGCCGCTCAGGATAGGCGGCGAAGGCCGGCGTGCACAGGGCGAGCCCGGCGGCGGCCGCGGCGGTGGCCCGCAGCAAATGCCGGCGTGGCGACCGAAAGGGGAAGGGGTACATGGCAGGCTCGTGAAATGGGTTTCATGGATGCCTTGCCCTTGGATGTGTCGGAGCTGTTCTTGCTGGCGCCCGACGTCTGAGCGCGTCGGTGGTGCCATGGTAATGACAAATATTTCGCATGAAAAACGTTATATTTTCGTATTGAGGTCAATCAATTTCGATCGATGATCAAAGAGCTGAAGACCTTTCTGGCGGTGGTGCGCTTCGGCACCTTCGCTGCCGCCGGCGCCCGCACCGGGCTGACCCAGTCGGCGGTCAGCGCGCAGATCCAGCGGCTGGAAGAGGAGCTGGGCGCCCCGCTGTTCGACCGCACCGGCCGCTCGGCGCGTCTGAACCCGGCCGGCGAGGAAGCGGTGGCGATGGCGCAGCAGGTGGTCGACCTGTTCGGCGAGATGGGCGAGCGCGTCAGCCGGCGCGAGTTGCGCGGCGGGCTCAAGCTGGGCTCGGTGCAGAGCGCGCAGGTGGGATTGCTGCCGCAGGCGTTGAAGCAGCTCAACCGGCAGCACCCGCTGGTGTCGGTGCGGCTGCTGCAGGGCTCGTCGCTGTTCCTGCTGGGGCAGGTCGACAGCGGCGAGGTCGATGCGGCGCTGATGGTGCTGTCGCCCTTCTCGCTGCCGCGCGAGCTGGTCTGGCAGCCGCTGCTGCGCGAGCCCTTCGTGCTGGTGGTGCCGGCCGAGGACCGGCGCGCCGACTGGCGCGAGCTGCTGCGGGCGCACCCGGTGATCCGCTACGACCGGGGCTCGTTCGGCGGCCGGGTGGTGGAGCAGTTCCTCAAGCAGCACCACCCGAAGGCCGAGGCGTCGATCGACATGGAGGACGTCGACGCGATGGTGAAGATGGTGTCGAGCGGCCTGGGCGTGGCGCTGGTGCCGGTGACCCGGCCCGACCTGCTGCCGCCGAACGTGCGGGCGGTGTCGCTCGGCGAGCACACCTTCCACCGCGAGATAGGCATGGTGTTCCACGGCGTGTCGGCGCGCGGCGGGCTGGTGGGCGTGCTGCGCGACTGCCTGGTGCGGGCGGCGGCCGCGCTGCCGGCGCGGCATCCGGCGCTGGAGGCGCCGCCGCCCGAAAGCGACGCCTAGCCGCCACATAGCGCGCCGTGCCGAAACCGGACAGCCCGGCCCGCCGGAATGCGCTTTCCGGATAGATGCGGCGGCGCCCGCTGCCTAGACTGGACCGGGTCGATCAGCGAAGGAGCCCCCCGATGTCCGAACAAGTCATGAGCCCGCCGACCGCCACCGGCCGCGCGGTGCATTTCCCCCAGGCCGACGGCTCGCGGGTGCCCTACCGGGTGTTCAGCTCGCAGGAGGTCTACGAGCGCGAGCAGGAGCGCATTTACCGCGGCCCGACCTGGAGCTTCCTCGGCCTGGAGGCCGAGATTCCCGCGGTGAACGATTTCAAGGCCACCTTCGTCGGCGACACGCCGGTGGTGGTCACCCGCACCGCCGACGGCTTCGCCTGCTGGGTCAACCGCTGCGCCCACCGCGGCGCCATGGTGTGCCGGCAGAAGCGCGGCAACGCCACCTCGCACACCTGCGTCTACCACCAGTGGAGCTACACCTGCGAGGGCGACCTGCAGGGCGTGCCCTTCCGCCGCGGCCAGAAGGGCCAGGCCGGCATGCCCAAGAGCTTCACCAACGAGGGCAACGGCCTGCGCAAGCTGCGGGTCGACAGCTACCGCGGCCTGCTGTTCGCCAGCTTCTCCGACGCGGCGCCGCCGCTGCCGGACTACCTGGGCGCCGAGATGCGGCCCTGGATCGACCGGCTGTTCCACAAGCCGATCGAATACCTGGGCTGCACCCGGCAGTTCAGCAAGAGCAACTGGAAGCTCTACCTGGAGAACGTGAAGGACCCCTACCACGCCAGCCTGCTGCACCTGTTCCACACCACCTTCAACATCTTCCGGGTGGGCATGAAGGCGCGCTCGATTCCCGACGCCACCCACGGCCTGCACAGCATCATCACCGCCACCAAGATCGAGGAAGCGGGCGACACCGCGGCCGCCTACGCCGCGCAGAACATCCGCTCGATGGACGACGGCTTCGCCCTGGAAGACCCGGAGCTGCTGGGCCAGATCAAGGAGTTCGACGAGCTGACCACCAACCACATCCAGCCGATCTTCCCGCAGCTGGTGATCCAGCAGATCCACAACACGCTGGTGGCGCGCCAGCTGCTGCCCAAGGGGCCGGGCAACTTCGAGCTGGTGTTCCATTTCTTCGGCTATGCCGACGACACCCCCGAGATGCGCGAGCTGCGCCTGCTGCAGGCCAACCTGGTGGGGCCGGCCGGCTATATCTCGATGGAGGACACCGAGGCCACCGAACTGGTGCAGCGCGGCACCGCCCGCGACGCCGACGCGCTGTCGGTGCTGGACATGGCGCGCGACGCGCCGGAGCAGCAGGAAACGCTGATCACCGAGAACCTGATCCGCCGTTTCTGGCTGGGTTACCAGAAGCTGATGGGGTACTGAGAACATGACCGCCACC
>JAKONS010000194.1 GCA_022701845.1 Burkholderiaceae bacterium | reverse complement strand
GTGCGGCCGTCGGCATAGCCTTCCGAGATCATCCAGCGCATCAGGGTGATGTTGCTGTTGATGTACTCGATCATCGGCTCCTTGTTGAGCTTGACGGTGCAGCCGGCAGCCGAACGCTCTGCCGACGCGTCGGACAGCTCGAAGGCTTGCTCGACCTTCAGGTTGGGCAGGCCCTCGATCTCCAGGATGCGGCCGGAGAAGATGTTCTTCTTGCCCTTCTTGTCGACCGTCAGCAGGCCGGCCTTGATGGCGTATAGCGGAATGGCGTTGACCAGGTCGCGCAGGGTGACGCCGGGCTGCATCTTCTCGCCCTTGAAGCGCACCAGCACCGATTCGGGCATGTCGAGCGGCATCACGCCGGTGGCGGCCGCGAACGCCACCAGGCCGGAGCCGGCCGGGAAGCTGATGCCGATCGGGAAACGGGTGTGGCTGTCGCCGCCGGTGCCGACGGTGTCCGGCAGCAGGAAACGGTTGAGCCAGCTGTGGATCACGCCGTCGCCCGGCTTGAGCGACACGCCGCCCCGGGTGCTGATGAACTCGGGCAGTTCGTGGTGGGTCTTGACGTCGACCGGCTTCGGATACGCCGCGGTGTGGCAGAACGACTGCATCACCAGGTCGGCCGAGAAGCCCAGGCAGGCCAGGTCCTTCAGCTCGTCGCGGGTCATCGGGCCGGTGGTGTCCTGCGAGCCGACCGAGGTCATGCGCGGTTCGCAGTAGGTGCCCGGGCGCACGCCCTTGCCTTCGGGCAGACCGCAGGCGCGGCCGACCATCTTCTGCGCCAGGGTGTAGCCCTTGCCGGTGTCGCCCGGCTCGACCGGCAGGCGGAACAGGGTGGATGCGGGCAGGCCCAGCACCTCGCGCGCCTTGGCGGTGAGGCCGCGGCCGACGATCAGCGGAATGCGGCCGCCGGCGCGCACTTCGTCGAACAGCACTTCGCTCTTGACGGTGAATTCGGCGATGACCTGGCCGTCCTTCAGCGCCTTGCCTTCGTAGGGACGCAGCTCGACGGTGTCGCCCATGTTCATCTGGCTCACGTCCAGCTCGATCGGCAGCGCGCCGGCGTCTTCCATCGTGTTGTAGAAGATCGGGGCGATCTTGTTGCCCAGGCACACGCCGCCGAAGCGCTTGTTGGGCACGAAGGGAATGTCTTCGCCGGTGAACCACAGCACGCTGTTGGTGGCGGACTTGCGCGAGGAGCCGGTGCCGACCACATCGCCCACATAGGCCACCAGGTGGCCCTTGGCACGCAGGTCTTCGATGAACTTGATCGGGCCGCGCTTGCCGTCTTCCTCGGGCGTGATGCCGTCGCGCTTGTTCTTCAGCATGGCCAGCGCGTGCAGCGGGATGTCGGGGCGGCTCCAGGCGTCGGGCGCGGGCGACAGGTCGTCGGTATTGGTTTCGCCGGTGACCTTGAAGATCGACACGGTCAGGCTCTCCGGCACTTCCGGGCGGCTGGTGAACCACTCGGCGTCGGCCCAGCTCTGGATCACCGCCTTGGCATGGGCGTTGCCCGCGTGCGCCTTCTCGTTGACGTCGTGGAACTGGTCGAACATCAGCAGCGTCTTCTTCAGCGCTTCGCCGGCGACGGCACCGGTCTCGGGATCGTCCAGCAGCTGGATCAGCGGGCTGATGTTGTAGCCGCCCAGCATGGTGCCCAGCAGCTCGGTCGCCTTGGTGCGGCTGATCAGCGGGTTCTTCTCGGTGCCGAGCGCCACCGCGGCCAGATAGCTGGCCTTGACCTTGGCGGCGTCGTCGACGCCGGCCGGCACCCGGTGGGTGATCAGGTCGAGCAGGAAGTCGGCCGAGCCGGCGGGCGGGTTCTTCAGCAACTCGATCAGCTCGCCGGTCTGCTTCGCCGTCAGCGGCAGGGGCGGAATGCCGAGCGCGGCGCGCTCGGCGACATGTTCAACGTAGGTATGCAACATCATCGTTCTCCGTCAGTGATCGTGGGGATGGGGAAAAAAGGTCAGAGGCGGCCGGCGCGGGCAGGCTCAGTTCTTGGGTTCGGCGGCGTCGAAGAGGCTCTTCTGCGGCGTCTTCTTCAGCTCTTCGGCCATGGCGGTCTGCTGCGGGCTCTGGCATTCGTCGGCCAGGCGTTCGCCCAGCTTCTGGTTCATCAGCATCGACTTGTTGCCGAGCTGCAGCCACAGGGCGCCGGCGCGCGGGTCTTCCAGGCGGATGGCGCCGGTGCGGCTGGCCACCGGATGCATGCGGTAGCGGGTGCGCTGGATCTGCACGTTGAAGAAGCCGGGGCGCTTGTCGTCGGCGGTGACGGTGACGTTGTTGCCGAGTTCGCAGCGGATCGCGCCCACGTAGACGCGGCCGGCGATCTCCAGGTCTTCCGGCGACAGGGTGACGTCGGTGTCGGTATCGACCGGGGTGACTTCCTCGATGGCCTTGACCGCACTGCGCGCCAGCTTGGGCTGCGCCTTGCGGCTGGCGACCTTCGGCTTGGCTGCGGTGCCGGAGGCGGCCGCCTTGGGCGCGGCGGCAGCGGCCTTGGCGGTGCTCTTGGCAGCGGGCTTGGCGGCGGACTTGGCCGGCTCCTGGGCGGTGGCGGCGAAAGGAACGGCACAGGCCAGCAGGGTGGCGAGGATGAACTTGTTCATGCGGGGTCTCGGCGTATACGGGATCAGACGTGAGGGGTGATCAGGCGGCGGTCGGGGTGAACCATTCGCGGGCCTGCGGCGGCAACGATCGGCCGGTGCGGTGGGCGCGTTCCAGCACCTGCCAGTAGTGGCGGTAGCTGGCGCGGTCGTGCAGGTGTCCGTCGACGGCGATCGGCGCCCACCCGGCTGCCTGTGCGGCAGCGACGATGCGGGCGGCGGCATCCACCTCCGACGGATCGGGCGCGAAGGCTTCCAGCACCGGGCGGATCTGCGCCGGGTGGATGCTCCACATCCGTGTGTAGCCGAACTCGCGGGCGGCACGCCGGGCAGCGCTCCGGATGGCCAGCGGATCGGAAAATTCGGTGACGACGCAATGGGACGGAACCTTGCCCGACGCATGCGCCGCCGAGGCGATGGCGAGCTTGGCCCGCACCACCAGCGGATGGCTGAACTGGCCTTCCACTCCCATCCCGGCCGCAGGAATCGCACCGGCATGGGCCGAGACGAAATCCATCAGCCCGAAGGAAAGCGACTGCACCCGCGGATGCGCGGCGATGTCGAACGCCCGGTGCACGGCGCCCGGGGATTCGATCAGCACCTGCAAGGGCAGCTGCGGCGCACCGGCGGCATCGACCGCACGCACCGCCCGCTCCACATCGGCCACCGTCTCGACCTTGGGCACCATCACATGGCACAGCCGATGGCCGGCACGGCCGACGATGGTCGCCACATCGGCCTCGAAGGCCGGGTGGTCGACCGGATGGATGCGCGTGGCGACGCGGGCGGCGGGTGCTGCCGCCAGGGCGAGTGCCACGACCAGCTCCGCATGATCGGATTCGCCACCCGCCGCAGCACCGTCCTCGCAATCCAGGGTGACGTCGAACACGCAAGTACCGAATTCCTCGGTCATCTCGGCCTGCAACTGCAGGCTCTTGCGCATGCGCGCCTCGACGCCGCTGTAGTGGTCGCACACCGGCAGCTGGATGGCGCCGGCCTGAGCGCCGAGCAAAGCCTCGCGCGGATGCAGGGGCTGGGATGCGGCCATCTCGGTCAGCCCTTGCGCTGCGCGACGATGAACATGCGCGGAAACGCCAGCAGCAGCTTGCCGTCGGCGCGTGCCGGGTACGCATCGCCGATGCGGCGCAGGTACTCGGCGAGGAAGCTCGCCTTCGACGCCTCGTCGAGCGGTTCGACGAAGGGTTTCAGACCGGTGCCGCTGACCCAGTCGACGATCGCCTGGGGCGACTCCATCCGGTGCTGGTAAATGGTGTGCCAGACGTCGACTTCGGCCGCGACCGGAGCCAGCAGGTCGTAGTAGGCCGCCAGCGGCAGGATGGCGGTGCGCAGCTTCTCGATGTCGCCGATGGAGGCGGCCCAGGGCTGCATCGCACCCACCTCGCGCATCGAGCGGTGGGTGGGCTCGTCGCGGTTGTCGGGCATCTGGATGGCCAGGACGCCGCCGGGCGCGAGGCTGCCGAACAGTCGGGGAATCAAGGTCTCGTGGCCGGGCACCCACTGCAGCGAGGCATTGGCGTAGATCAGATCGGGCGGCGTTTCGGGCTGCCAGTTCGCGATGTCGGACAAATCGAAGCGCACGCCCGGCAAGCGCTTGCGCGCGCTTTCCAGCATGGGCTTGGAATTGTCGGTACCGATGGTGAGGGCACCGGGGAAACGGGCCGCCAGCAACTCGGTGGAGTTGCCGGGGCCGCACCCGAGGTCTACCGCGCAGCGCGCCTCGCCGAGGGGAACCCGTGCCAGCAGCTCACGCGCAGGGCGCGTGCGTTCGTCTTCGAACCGGCTGTAGAGGCTGGGATTCCATTCGGCCATGGGGCGCCTTCGCGGTGGAACTGGTTTACT
>JAKONS010000151.1 GCA_022701845.1 Burkholderiaceae bacterium | reverse complement strand
GCCGAGCCCTTCATCACTTCGATGCGGTCGACGTTGAAGGTGTCGCGGTCGTACTGCGACGGGTCGCGCATGCCGTCGATCATCAGGTCGCCGGTGGTGGCGATCGGGAAGCCGCGCAGGCGGATGTCCTGGTCGGTGCCGTTCTCGGTGGCGGCGAAGGTGATGCCGGCGGTGTAGTGCAGCGCGTCCTTCAGGGTGTCGAGCTTGATGTCGTCGATCAGCTTCTCGGTCACCACGGTGATCGACTGCGGAATGTCGCGGATGTCCTGGTTGCCCTTGCCGATGCTGGTGCGCTTGGTCTGCAGCACGTCCTTGCCCTGCACCTCGGCGGTGTCGACCACGGTGATCGGCGCCAGGGTGCCGGCGGTTTCGGTGGGTGCCGTCTGGGCCCAGCTGCCGACCGATGCCGCCAGCATCAGCGCGCCCAGGGGCATCAACGCGTGCTCGGAAGAAACGGCGGCGGCTGCAGGCCGGCGGGCGCACGGCGCGGTGGAAGTGAGCATGTAGAGAAAACTCCTGGTGTTTGACTTTTTCGCCCTGAGCCAAGGAGTCCCTCCCCCCGCCTTCGGTGCGAGCGAATTCTAAAAGCGGATGAGAACTAATCGCAATACATTCTCACGCAGATAGTCAAAAACACAACACAGTTCTTTACATGCGTGCTACCCGGGTCGGCTAGCACACCGCTTCATCGCCCGGTGCGGGCGCCGGTGGTGGCGCCGAAACGGCGGTTCAGCGGCTGCTCGATCCAGCGGTACACCACGCCGCCGGCGGCGATGCACACCAGCACCGCCACGACGCCGAAGCACCACACCCCGCCCGGCAGCAGGTGCAACCCCGCCTTGCGCCACAGCTGCGCGAAGGCCGACAGCACGATCGGATGGGAGAGGTACAGGCTGTACGAGGTGTCGCCCATCCAGCGCAGTCCCGGCAGCCGCGGCACCGCGTTCGCGCGCTCGAGCATCAGCGCGCCGGCCACCACCATCGCCGCCGGGATGCCCGCCACCAGCGCGCGCGGCAATTCCGCCACGCCGGTCAGCGCCGACAGCAGCGGCGCGGCGCCGGCCAAGCCGACGAAGCCGGCCACCAGCACGAATACCGCGGTTCCGGCCGAGCCGACGCCTCGCCGCGGCCGCATCCAGGCGGCGGCCAGCGCCATGCCGAAGACGAACTCCAGCATGATCGAATCGGTGTACGTGCGGGCGACCGGGCCGGTCACCCACGGCGTGGCGCCCAGCGCCACCAGGGCGCCGATGGCAGCCGCGGTGGCGCCGAAACGCCAGGCGACCGGCAGCAGCAGCGCAGCGCCGTACAGCAGATAGAACAGCATCTCGTAGTTGAGCGTCCAGCCGACCACCAGCACCGGCTCCATGCGGCCGGTGGTGGCGGGCGCGAAGAAGAAGAGATAGGAGCCGAGCGCGTTCAGCCACTCGAAGCGCACCGACTGCAGCAGCGACGGCGCCACCACCAGCACCGCCACCACCACGCTGGTCAGCAGCCAGTAGAGCGGCACGATGCGCACGATGCGGCGCCGATAGAACTCCAGCGGCCCCTGCGCGCGCCCGGCGGTGGTGGCCCACATCAGGAAGCCGCTCAGCACGAAGAAGATGTCGACCCCGGTGCCGGCCCAGAACGGCCACCAGCCGCCGTAGCCCATGCGTTCGACCTGCACCTGCAGGTGCACGCAGACCACCATGAAGGCGGCGATGGCGCGCAGGTACTGGAGACTGACGAGCGGTGGGGATGGCGGCATCGGTGGGTCGCGTGGTGGATCGTGTGGTGGGATCGGCCGGACGGGCGGCATATTTCAGCTTATCGCAGCCGGTCGCCCGCCAGGACGCCTACCGTGCGAAACCGGCCGACCGTGCGCGCCAGGCGATCGCGAACGCCGCCGCCAGCAGCGCGGCCAGCGCGGGGGCGAAGGACCCGGCGCCCCAGGTGTGCAGCAGCCAGGCGCCGCCCAGGCCGCCGCCGGCGATGCCCAGGTTCCAGACGGTCACAATCACCGACTGGGCGGTGTCGGCGCCCTCGCCCGCCGCGCGCGCCGACGCGGTCTGGAACAGGGTGCCGTTGCCGCCGAAGGACAGGCCCCACAGCACGATGCACAGCGCCACGCAGGCCACCACCGCGGCAGCCGGCGCCGCCGCGGTGCCCGAGGGCAGCCGCATCGCGACCGCGCCGATGGCGGCCAGCGCACCGGCGGCCAGGCCGAAGCCGGCGATGCCGCCCAGCACCAGCCGGCGCAGCCAGCGGTCGGTCCAGAGGCCGGCGGCGGCGATGCCCGCCATCGACGCCACGCCGAACAGCATCAGCGCGGTGTCCACCCGCAGCGGGTCGCGCAGCCACGCCAGGAACGGCGCGACATAGGTGTAGAGGATGGTGTGGGCCAGCACCACCAGCAGCGTCACCGCCAGCACCGGGCGCACGCCGGGCATCGCCACCACCCGCAGCAGCCGGGTCGCCGCCTGCGCCGGCTGGCCGGGGAAGTCGGGCACCCGGGCCCACACCCACGGCAGCAGCGCCAGCGCCGCCACCGTCATCGCCACGAAGGCGCTGCGCCAGCCGGCGGCATTGCCCAGCAGGGTGCCGGCAGGGATGCCGATCGACAGCGCCACCGGCGTGCCGGCCATCGCCACCGCCATCGCCTTGCCCTGCCACCACTGCGGCACCATGCGCACCGCGTGGCCGGGCACCAGCGCCCACAGCAGCCCGGCGAACACCCCGGCCACGAAGCGGGCGACCAGGGTGAGCGGATAGGACGGCGACAGCGCCGTCACCAGATTCACCAGCGCGAAGCCGCCGATGGCCAGCATCAGCAGCGGGCGCCTGCGCCGCCGGCGGGTGAAGGCGATCAGCGGAATCGCCGAACACAGCGAGCCCAGCGCATACAGGGTGACCAGCTGCCCGGCCGCGCCCTCGGTCACGCCCAGGTCGGCCGCGATGTTCGGCAGCAGGCCGGCCGGCAGCGCTTCGGTGAGGATGGTGAGGAACGCGGTGCAGGCGAGCGCCAGCAGCCCGGACCAGGGGAACCGCGCCGCGTCGGCAGCCGCGACGGGGGCGTCGGCGCTGCCGGGCGAACGCGAGGGGCTCGGCACGGATCAGCCGCGCGACGCCTTGAGCTCGGCGATCTCGGCGCGCAGCGCAGCGTTCTCGGCGGTGAGCTCCTCGACCCGGCGGCGCAGGCCGAGCACCATGCCGGCCGCTTCCTCGCCGGCGGCGGCATCCGACGCATCGGCGTCGCCGCCCTCCTCCTCCGCCGCACGCGGCTTGCGCCGCGCATCGCGTACCCGTTTGGCGGCCTGGCGCAGCTCGTCCTTGCCGCCGCTGGCCGCCGCCTTCTGCTCGTCGGCCGGGAGACTGGAAATGGTGGCGGCGGTGGCGATCGACACCGTGCCGGAGCGCAGCGCAGCGACCAGCTCGGGCGCCGCCTGCTTCTGGATCTTCTCGATCGCCGCGACCTGCGCGCTGCTCAGCCGCGCGGCCTTCGCCACCGCTTCGCGGCTGTCCAGTTTCGGAGCGTCCGGCACGCTCGCCGCGGTCGGCGCGGCGGGTGCGGACTGAGCGGTCTCGTCGCTGTCCCACGGTGCGGTGCCGTCGGTGGCGTCGGAGGGCGAACCCGCGACCGCGCCGCCGGCGGCCTGGCCCTTGCGGTCGGCCACAATCTGCTTCTTGCGCAGCGCCAGCACCCCGCGCTGGTAATCCGACACGCTGCGCCGACCCAGATGCTGGTCGATCATCCACAGGTGCACATCCTCGATGCTGCGAAAACGGGTGTTCTGCACCGTGTTGAACGGCAG
>JAKONS010000140.1 GCA_022701845.1 Burkholderiaceae bacterium | reverse complement strand
GTGGCGGCGGCGGTGCTGCCCTTCCTGGCCGCCTAGCCGCTCAGTCGCTCAGTCGCACCACATGCCGCCGTTGAGGTCGATCACCTCGCCGGTCACGAACGCCGCGGCATCCGATGCGAGGAAGGCCACCACGCCGGCCACGTCCTCCGGCGTGCCCATGCGCCCCAGCGGAATCAGCGACTTGACGGCCGCAGGCAGCGCGGAGGTCATGGCCGATGCCACCGGCCCCGGCGCCACCGCGTTGACGCGGACGCCATGGGCCGCCATCTCGCGCGCCAGGTAGGCGGTCAGGGCGTGCACGCCCGCCTTCGACACCCCGTAGGCGATGTTGCCGGAGGCGTTCTGGTCCGACGGGTCTATCCACGGACGGGTGTTGCCGCCGTTCTTGCCCAGCACCGAGCCCAGGTTGACGATGCATCCGCCGCCCTGCGCCTTCATCGTGGTCAGCACCGCCTGGCAGCAACGGAAGGTGCCGCTCAGGTTGATGTCGAGCACCCGCGCCCATTCGTCTTCGGCCAGGTGCTGCGCGGTGCCGAAGGAGGTGATGCCGGCGACGTTCACCAGCAGGTCGATGCGGCCGAAGGTCTGCAGCGTGCGTGCCACCGCGGCCCGCACCGCCTCGCCGGAGCGCACGTCCAGGGCCAGCGCCAGGCAATCGGCCGGCCAGGCGCCAGGCTGCGGAGAAGCGGTGTCGGCCAGCGCCAGCCGGTAACCGGCATCTGCCAGCCGGCGCGCGGTGGCGCCGCCGATGGCGCCCGCGGCGCCGGTGACGAAGGCGACTTTGTCGGTGCTGTCCATGCCGGGTCTTCCCTATTCCGCGCGGATGTTGGCATCGCGGATGGTCTTGCCCCAACGGTCGTATTCGGCCGCGACGAAGGTCTTGAACTGCGCGGTGGTCATCGGTGCGGCGGGGTCGACGTTCAAACGCAGCAGCTGCTCGCGCACCTGCGGGTTCTCCAGCACCGTGGCGATCGCCCGGTTCAGGCGCTGCAGCACCGCGTCGGGCGTGCCGGCCGGCGCCATGAAACCGACCCAGGTGCCGGCGTCGACCGCCACGCCCTGCTCGGCGAAGGTCTTCAGGTTGGGCGCGCCGGCGAAGCGGCTGGGCGAGGCCAGGCCCAGGATCTTCACCTTGCCGCCTTCGGCCTGCGGCCTGGCGACCGACATCGGCACGATCATCGCGTCGACCTGGCCGGCGGCCACCGCGGCGATCGCCGGCGCGGCGCCGGTGTAGGGCACATGCAGCACGTTGAAGTTGTTGGCCTGCGCGCGGAACATCTCCATCGCCACATGGGCCGAGCCGCCGACGCCCCAGGACGCGAAATTGATCTTGCCGGGACGCTGCCGCGCCTGCTCCACGAACTCGCTCACCGTGTTGGCCGGGAACGCCGCATTGACGATCAGCGCATAGGGAAAGTAGCCCACCAGGCCGCCCGGCGCGAAGTCGCTGCGCGGGTCGTAGCCCAGCTTGGGATAGACATGCGGGTTCATCGCATGGGTGTCGGCGGTCACCCAGACCAGGGTGTAGCCGTCGGCCGGCGCCCGCGCCACCGCGACGCTGCCGATGGCGCCGTTGGCGCCGGGCCGGTTGTCGATGACGAAGGGCTGCTTCAGCACCTCGCCCAGCGGCTGGGCGAAGGTGCGCGCGACGACGTCGCTGCCGCCGCCGGCCGGCCACGGCACCACCAGCCGGATCGGCCGCTCGGGCCATTCGGCATGGGCCGGCGGCGCGGCCAGGGCCAGCAGGGCGGCGAGGATCGCGGCGAGTGCGGTGAAGAAACGGGTGGCTCGTGTGCGCATGGCGGAAGTCTCCTGGGTGTCGTTTTGCGGGGCGGGTGGCGGGGTGTCGGGTGCTAGTGCGTTTCGGTGGCCGGGCCGTCGCGGGGCGACAGCAGATCCAGCAGCGCCGGGTCGTCGCGGCGGTAGCGCCCGGTGCGGCTGACGCCGAGCCCGGTGCGCTCGCGCAACTCGACCCGCATCGCCGCCTGCAGCCAGGCGACGCCGAAGGCATCGAGCACCGGCGCGCCGTCGATCTCGCGCACGCCCTGCTGGAAGAGGAATTCCGACAGCACGCCCTCGGCGGGAATCACCACGTCGGCGCCCGCGGCGATCGCGGCACGCGCGGCCTGGGCGAAGGCCGCCAGCAGCGGCTCGGGCCGGGTATAGGCCTCGGCCAGCTGCAGTTCGTCGAGCGCCGGCACGATCGCCCGCGCGGCCGCGACGCGTTGCCCCAGGCCATGCGCTTCGATCGATTGATTCACCAGCCGGCCGATGGCCGCATCGTTGACGACGGTAGCCGCGAGCGCGCCGGTGCTGCAGGCGACGAGAAAGCAGGCCTCCGCCACCGACACCACCGGCATGTCGACAGCCGAGCGCAGCGCGGTCAGGAAGGGCTCGCTGAACGAGCCGACGACGAAGGCGTCGAAGCCGTCCCGCTCGGCGCGGATCGCGTGGTCGAGCACCGGATCGAGGATGCGGTGGCAGGCGAAGGCGTTCGACAGCGCGGCGGTGGGCGACCTGCCGCGGTAGGCACCGGCGGGCAGGCCGTGCACCGCCACCGAACGACCGGTGCCGAGGATGCGCACGGCATGCGCTTCGAGCGACGCCCGGTAGGCCGGAACCGCGTCCAGCTCGGTCATCGACTGGTGCCAGATCTTCACGGGCGAGCCCCCGGGGCGACGGTGTCCATGGCGCGGCTACTCCGGCTTGATGCGGTAGTCGGCCAGCATCTTTTTCCATTTCGCCATGTCGGCCGACACCATCGCGGCGAAGGCCGGCTGGTCCAGCGACAGCGGGATGCTGCCCAGGCGCATCGAGCGCTCCTTCATCTCCGGCTCGTCCAGGGTTTCCGAGAACGCGCGGGCCAGCCGATCCACCACCGGGCGCGGCGTCTTCGGCGGCGCCAGGATGCCCTGCCAGATCTCCACCACCACCGGCACGCCCTGGGAGGTGAGCGTCGGCAGGCCCTGGAACGGACCGGCCGAGGTGGTGCCGATGGTCACCACCCGCTCGCGAAACGACAGCCACAGCGGCCCGGGCATTAACATCACGTCGACCTGCCCGGCCAGCACCGCCTGGGCGGCCGGCGCCGCGCCCTGGTAGGGCACGTTGGTCAGGTCGACGCCGGTGGTCGACTTGAAGGCCTCGGCACTGACCTGGCCCAGGCTGCCGTTGCCCCAGGAGGAATAGGTCAGGCGTGATTTCTTCGCCAGGGCGACCAGGTCGGCGGCGGTTTTCACGCCCAGGTCGGCACGGGTCACCAGCACCGTGTTGACCAGGTTCACCGGCGCCACCGGCACGAAGTCGGCCGAGCGGTAGCGGGTCAGCTCGGGCTGCAGGTTCGGCGCGATCGAGATCGCGTCGGACGCGCCCAGCAGCAGGGTGTAGCCGTCCGGCTCGGCGCGGAACACGGTGTCGGTGCCGAGGATGCCGCCGGCGCCGGGCCGGTTCTCGACCAGGATCGGCTGGCCCAGCTTCTGCCCGACCCGCTCGCTGAGCGACCGTGCCGCCACGTCGGACGCGCCGCCGGGCGGGTACGGCACGACGACGCGGATCGGCCGCGTGGGGTTCCATTGCGGCGCCTGGGCTTGCACCTGCGCCTGCGCCGGTGCGGTCGCCGAGAAAATGCAGCCCACGGCGCAGAGCGCCACCAGGATCGATCGCATGCCTGTCTCCTTTTTTCCGGAGATGGTGGCCATGCCCAGGCGTGCGGGCAATCAGCATTGCTGGAAGACGGTCTTCGCCGCAGCGGAAGCGTCGGCCGGCTCGCGGCCTGGCCAGTCGGCCGGTCGGTCAGCCGGGGGCGGCGGCGCGCGCCTGCGCCACCAGCACCTGCACCAGCCGGCCCGACAGCAGCGGCAGCGCGTCGAAGCTGCGCGCGCAGATCTTCAGCGGCTGCTCGGCCCAGTCGTCGACCAGGCGCAGCACCTTCACATCGTTGGCCCGCGCATGCCGGCGCGCCGCCGACTCGGCCACCACGCCGATGCCGACGCCGCTGCCGATCAGCCGGCACATGGCGTCGTAGTTGCCGACCTGGATGCGCAGCCGCAAGCTCCAGCCGTGTTCCCGGGCGATGCCGGCGATGAAGGAATGCATCGCGCCGCCGGCGCTCATGCCGACGAATTCGTAGGGCAGCGATTCGGCGAACCCGATCTGCCGGCGCGGCGCCAGCGGATGGTCGCGCGGCACCACCAGCATCATCCGGTCGCGGAAATAGGCGATGGTCTCCAGGCCGGCGGTGCTGACATGGCCGGCCACCACGCCGATCTCGGTCTTGCCCTCCACCACCGCCCGCACGATCTCGTCGCTGGGGCATTCGCGCAGGTCGATGTCCACCCCGGGATGGTCGGCCAGGAAGCCGCTGAGCGCCTGCGGCAGGAACTCGGCCACCGCGGTGGTGTTGGCGAATATCCGCACATGGCCGCGCACGCCCCTGGAGTACTTCTGCAGATCGTCGCCCAGGCGCTGCGCCTGCGACAGCAACAGCCGGGCGTACTGCAGCACCGTCTCGCCGGCCGGCGTGAGCGACACGCCGCGCTTGCTGCGGTAGAGCAGTTGCGTGCCCAGCGCCTGCTCCAGGTTCTTGATGCGGGTGCTGGCCGCCGCCAGCGACAGCGCCGACAGCGAGGCGCCGGTGGTCATGCTCGAGCAGTCGGCCACGTTCATGAACAGGCGCAGGTCCACGAAGTCGAAATGCACCGGCATGACGGTCGGGCTGGAGGGGTTCATCGGGTATCGGGGAAGCGCCGGGTTGCCGGGGAACCGGTGGATATAGCGCGAAACCCGGTGGGCGGGTAAGCGGGTAAACCGGCACAGGCATCGCCCATAACGGTGCGTTTCTTGCTCCTG
>JAKONS010000129.1 GCA_022701845.1 Burkholderiaceae bacterium | reverse complement strand
GCCACGGCCACATCTTCCCGATGGAGAACGGCCTGGTGCTGCCCGGCATGTTCTATTTCGACAACGACACCCACGCCACCAACGCCGGCGCGGTGGGCGCCTTCGGCATGCGGGTCGGCAACGAGATCTCGCGGGTGCTGGCTACCGGCACTACCTGGGTCACCGTGCCGCGCACGGTGCGCCTGGAGCTGCGCGGCCGGCTGGCGCCGGGCGTCTATGCCCGCGACATCGGCTTCTACCTGGCGCGCGAGGTGAAGGCAGGCCGGCTGCCGTTCGACCTCGACTACCGGGTGCTGGAATACACCGGCGACCTCGATCAGTTCGGCCTGGGTGCCCGGGTGGCGCTGTGCAGCACCGCTACCGAGATGCGCGCCGCGGGCGTCTTCCTGCCGCCGTCGGAGGAGATCCTGCGCTACTGCACCGCCCATGCGCAGCGGCCGTTCACCCCGGTGTATCCGGATGCCGACGCGGTGTACGAGGCCAGCGGCAGCATCGACCTGGCGGCGATCGAGCCGCAGGTGGTGCCGCCGGGCGACGTGATGAATTCGGCCGACATCGGCCAGTCGCTCGGCACGCCGGTCGACCATGCCTTCATCGGCTCCTGCGGCTCCGGCATGTACGACGACATGGTGATCGCCGCGGCCATCCTGAAGGGCCGCCGGCTGGCCGAGGGCACCCGGCTGTTCGTGGTGCCCGGCACCGAACGCAGCACCCGGCGCCTGCTGGCCGACGGGCTGATGGAGGTGTTCATGGACGCCGGCGCGATCGTGCTGCCGGCCGGCTGCGGCCCCTGCAACGATGCGGTGGTGGGGCCGCTGGCACCGGGGGAATCGTCGATCTCCACCGCCACCAACAACAACCACGGCCGCTTCGGCCCGAAGGACGCGAAGCTGTTCCTCGGCAGCCCGGCCACCGTGGCGGCATCGGCGCTGGCCGGGCGCATCGCCGATCCGCGCGCGGCCGAGTTCCATCCGGCCACCCTGGCCGGACTGGAGGCCGCCTATGTCTGACTACCAGTGGGTGCTGCACGGCCGCTGCCACAGGTTCGGCCACGACGTGCCGCATGCCGGCGGTATCGTGCCGGGGCGTTTCATCACCGCCCGCGAAACCGATCCGGCGGTGCTGACGCCCCATCTGTTCGAGGAGATGCGGCCGGGTTTCAGCCAGCGCTGCCGCCCCGGCGACATCGTGGTGGCCGGCAGGCGCTTCGGCATGGGTCCCAAGGTGCCCGGCTACATCGCCATGCGGGCGCTCGGCCTGGGCCTGCTGTGCGAATCGATGCCGGTGCAGGCCTACCGCGCCGCGCTCGGCGAGGGCCTGCCGGTGCTGGCGCCGTGCCCGGATCTGCTGGACCTGTGCGAGGACGGCGACCTGCTCACCGTCGATTTCGCCACCGGCCGCTTCGCCAACGAGACCCGCGGCAGCACCGCGCAGCTGCCGCCGGTGCCGCAAGCGCTGCGCTCGCTGATCGAGCAGGGCGGCACCGCCGGCTGGCTGGCCGACTGGTGGCGGCAAGAAGCCGGCCTGGGAGTCCTGGCCGGCTAGGACGCCGGCGTTTTTCTCGTGCACCGGTTCCGGGGCAGGGCGCAGCAGACGCCCGCTCCACGACGACTCTCGCCCGCTGGCAGGACGCAAATCTTCCTTCTCACCGACAGGAGCTTTTCATGTCCTCTTCGAACCGTTCCGTGTTTTCGAACCCGGGCCGCCGCGCGCTGCTCGCCTGCGCCGTCGCGGTCTTCGCCGCTGCGGCGCACGGCCAGGAAGGGCCGCCGTATCCGCTGCCGGACCAGCCGATCCGCATCATCGTGCCGGCCACCGCGGGCGGCACCACCGACATCCTGGCGCGGGTGCTGGCGCGCCACCTGTCGGAGGCCTGGAAGGTGCCGGTGGTGATCGACAACAAGGCCGGCGCCGGTGGCGTGGTGGGTGCCAGCGCGCTGCTGGCGTCGCGGCCCGACGGGCAGACGGTGATGATGGTGCCGAGCGCCTTCGGCGTGCGCTCGGCGATCGACCGTGCCCTGCCCTACGACCCGGGGCGCGACATCGCCGGCATCGGCCTGATCGCCCGCTCGCCCAGTTTTCTGGTGGTGGCGCCGGCGCAGAAGACCACCACCCTGGCGCAGCTGATCGCACTCGGCAAGGCGGCGCCCGGCGGCCTGAATTTCGGCTCGGCCGGCGTCGGCAGCACCGCCCACCTGCACGGCGCGATGCTGGCGCGGCTCGGCGGCTTCACCGCCACCCATATTCCCTACCGCGGCACGCCCGAAGCCATCAACGACGTGATGGGCGGCCGGCTCTCATACGCCTTCGCGCCGGCGCCCAACGTGATGAACCTCGCCCGGAGCGGGCAGGTGCTGATCCTCGGCAGCAGCTCGCCCAACGGCGCCCGCTTCGTGCCCGGCACGCCGACGCTGCCGCAGGCCACCACGCCGGGCTACGACGGCGAGGACTGGTTCGGCACCGTGGTCTCGTCGAAGGTGCCCAAGGCCTCGCGCGAGAAGCTGAGCCGGGAGCTGGCGCGCATCCTGGCGCTGCCGGAGGTGCGCGACGCGTTCGTCGGCGCCGGCGCCGAGCCGGTCTCCAGCACGCCCGACCAGATGGACACCATGCTGCGCACCTACATCGCCGACACCCGCACGCTGGCCGGCGAGATGAAGATTACCGTCGACTGAGGGCCGCGCTAGCGCTCCAGGATGTCGGCGCCCAGGCGCTGCTGCAGGAAGTCGAGAAAGCAGACGATGCGCGGCGCCACCTGGGTATTGCGGTAGTACACCGCGGCGATCGGCTGGCGCTGCTCCACCGTGTCGCGCGGCAGCAGCGGCACCAGCGTGCCGGCGGCGCGGTCGGCGGCGGTCATGAAGTCGGACAGGCAGACGATGCCGACGCCGGCGAGCGCCAGCTGCCGCAGGGTTTCGCCGCTGGAGGCGGCCACCGTGGGCGTCGCCGGCCAGCCGTCGCCCGCCTCGCTGCGCAGCGGCCAGCGGTTGAGCGCCTCGGGCTGGGTGAAGCCCAGCAGGGTGTGGCCGGCCAGTTCGGCCACGCTGCGCGGCCGGCCGTGCGCCGCCAGGTAGCCGGGGCTGGCCAGCACCCGCACGCGGCTGCTGCCGAGCGCGCGGGCATGCAGGCTGGAGTCGCGCAGCGTCCCGATGCGGATCGCCACGTCGGTGCGGCGCTCCAGCAGGTCGATGTTGAGTTCGTCGGTGTCGAGCTCCAGCCGGATCTGCGGGAAGGCGGCGCAGAAGTCGGCCACCAGCGGCAGCACCGCATGCAGCATGAACGGCGTGGCGGCGTTCACCCGCAGGCGGCCGGCGGGCTGGCTGCGGCGCGCCGCCATCTGCTCCTCGGCCTCGTCGAGGGCGGCCAGCACCGCGCGGGCGCGGGCCAGGAACACCGCGCCTTCCTCGGTCAGCTGCAGCCGGCGGGTGGTGCGCCGCAGCAGGGTGGTGTCGAGCTTCTTCTCCAGCCGGCCCAGCGCCCGGCTGATGCCCGACACCGTCTGGCCGAGACCGGTGGCGGCAGCGGTGATCGAGCCCGCGTCGACCACCGCGACCAGGGCCTGGAGTTCGTCGAGCGTGGTCTTCATGCGCAGGCGATTGTTGATTTCACGGCAAGGATATTCTGCGCGGACACGGCTTTTTCGGCAAAGACCCAAGCGCCAGACTCGCCTGCTTCGACTTCAGGAAAAAGAGCCTCCCCATGCCCATCGCCCTGCTCGCGCTGACGCTCAGCGCATTCGCCATCGGCACGACCGAGTTCGTGATCGTCGGCCTGCTGCCCACGGTGGCGGCCGATCTCGGCGTCGGCCTGCCGTCGGCCGGCCTGCTGGTCAGCCTGTATGCGCTGGGCGTGGCGGTCGGCGCGCCGGTGCTCACCGCGCTCACCGGCCGCCTGCCGCGCAAGGCGCTGCTGCTGGGGCTGATGGCGCTGTTCACCGTCGGCAACCTGCTGGCCTGGCAGGCGCCGGGCTACGGCTCGCTGGTGGCGGCCCGGGTGCTGACCGGGCTGGCGCACGGCGTGTTCTTCTCGATCGGCTCGACCATCGCCACCGGCCTGGTGCCGCGCGAGAAGGCGGCCAGCGCCATCGCGGTGATGTTCACCGGCCTCACCGTGGCGCTGGTGACCGGGGTGCCGCTGGGCACCTTCATCGGCCAGCATTTCGGCTGGCGCGAAACCTTCTTGGCGGTGGCGGGCCTGGGGGTGGTGGCTTTCGTCGGCAGCGCCCTGTTCGTGCCCGCCGACATCCGCCACACGCCGCCGGCCTCCCTGCTGCGGCAGGCCCGGGTGCTCACCGAGCCGCGCCTGCTGCTGGTGTTCGCCACGACGGCGATCGGCTATGGCGGCTCCTTCATTCCGTTCACCTTCCTGGCGCCGATCCTCACCGGCATATCGGGCTTCGGCGAAGGCGCGGTCGGCTGGGTGATGCTGGTCTACGGGGTGTCGGTGGCGGTCGGGAACCTGTGGGGCGGCCGGCTGGCCGACCGGCTGGGGCCGATCCCGGCGCTGAAGATCGTCTTCGCGCTGCTGGCGGCGGTGTTGCTGCTGCTGCAGTTCACCGCGCCGCACCCCTGGCTGGCGGTGGCCACGGTGATGCTGTGGGGCGCGGTGGCCTTCGGCAACGTACCCGGGCTGCAGGTATACGTGGTCAAGCAGGCCGAGCGCTTCGCACCGCAGGCGGTCGATGTGGCCTCGGGGCTGAACATCGCGGCGTTCAACCTGGGCATCGCCGGCGCGGCCTGGGCCGGCGGGCTGATCGTCACCCATCTGGGGCTGATGCACACGCCCTGGATCGGCGCGGCGGTGGTGCTGGTTTCGCTGGCGCTGACCGGCTGGAGCGGCGCGCTCGACCGGCGTTCCGGCCCGGTGCCGGCGGTGGCCGGGTGAGCATCGGCGCGCCCGGACGAGCGTCGACGCGCGGGATGATGAAGCTCCGGTAAAGCGGCCGGGCGAGTGGCGGGTTAGCGGGCTTTCTGCGGTACATAAACAGGTACAAACCCCGCCCACGGCGAAAAATGCTGCGGCGCGGAATTTGCAACAAAATGCTGTGCGCCCGCGGCGAAACCTTCGCCCCGCATTTCGCTCCTATTCGCCCATGACAGTTTCCAGCTCGCCGCGCAGTCCGGCGCAACGGCTGCCCGCGCTCGGTGCGCTGGCGGCGATCGTCCTTCTGGCCGCCTGTTCCGGCAAAAAAGAAGCGCCGCCGCCGGCCGGTCCCGCCGAGGTGGGCGTGGTGGTGCTGAAGAGCGAGGCGACGGTCTTCACCACCGAGCTGCCCGGCCGCACCAGCGCCTATCTCAGCGCCGACATCCGGCCCCAGGTGGGCGGCATCGTGCAGCAGCGGCTGTTCACCGAGGGCGCCACCGTCAAGGCTGGTCAGTCGCTCTACCAGATCGATCCGTCCACCTACCAGGCGGCGCTCTCTAGCGCCCAGGCCACGCTGGCGCGCAGCAAGGCCACCGCGGGCGCGGCCGAGGTGACCGCCGGGCGCAATGCCGAGCTGGTGAAGATCGACGCGGTCAGCAAGCAGGTCAACGACCAGAGCCAGGCCACCCTGGCCCAGACCCGGGCCGACGTGGCCACCGCCCAGGCGCAGGTCGACACCGCGCGCATCAATCTGGGCTTCACCCGGCTCACCTCGCCCATTTCCGGGCGCATCGGCACCTCGACGGTGACACCCGGCGCGCTGGTCACCGCCAACCAGGCGGTCGCGCTCACCACGGTGCAGCAGATCGACCCGCTGTATGTCGACGTCACCCAGTCGAGCTCCGAAGTGCTGCGCCTGAAGCGCGACTTCGCCGCCGGCCGGCTCACCCGCAGCGGCGCCGACGCGGCGCGCATCAAGCTGCTGCTCGAGGATGGCACGCCCTACGGCCGCGACGGCCGGCTGCAGTTCGCCGGCATCAGCGTCAACCAGACCACCGGCGCGGTCATCCTGCGCGCCACCGTGCCCAACCCCGACGGGCTGCTGCTGCCCGGCATGTACGTGCGCGCGGTGGTGGAGGAGGGCGCCGACCAGGACGCCCTGCTGGCGCCCCAGCAGGGCGTGCTGCGCGACGCGGTCGGCCGCGCCACCGCGCTGGTGGTCGACAAGGACGACAAGGTGCAGCGCCGGTCGGTCAACCTCGGCCGGGCCGTCGGCAACCGCTGGCTGGTGCGCGACGGCCTGGCCGCCGGCGAACGCCTGGTGGTCGAAGGCTCGATGCGGGTCAAGCCCGGCGACAAGGTGAAGGTGGTGGTGGCCAATCTGGCCAGCCTCAACGACGCCGGCGGCGCCGCGCGCAGGCCGCCCGGCGATGCCGCACCCGCAGCGGGCGCCGCGCCCGCCACGCCCTCAGGCGCGGCACCGGCCGGCGCCGGTTCGCCGGCCGCCGCGCGCTGACACCGGGCCCGACCGCACATGGCACGTTTTTTCATCGACCGGCCCATCTTCGCGTGGGTCATCGCCATCGTCATCATGCTGGCGGGCGCGATCTCCATCCGCACCCTGCCGCTGGAGCAGTACCCCAACATCGCGCCGCCGTCGATCTCGATCAGCGC
>JAKONS010000052.1 GCA_022701845.1 Burkholderiaceae bacterium | reverse complement strand
CGGCCACCGGCGGCCGCTTCGTGCATCGACGATTCGCAGAGCCCGACGACCGGCACCGCACTTATCGCCCGCAGACGCGCGATGCCGGGGTCGCCGAAAGCCCCGACGATCACGCCCGCGACGGGTGTCGCGACGGCCTGCGCATCGGCCCGCCAGCTCCGCTCCACTTCGACGGCCGAGCGCTCCAGTTCGGCTTCGTCGACGATCATCCCGGGCCCGTCGCCGGCGGTCGCGCCGCGCACCCGCCATCCCGGTGGTGCGGCGAGCGCGGCCAGCCGGACCATCATGGCGGTGGTGGCGGTCGAGGTATTGGGGTTGAGCAGCAGGATGTCGCGCATGGGTCGCAGCCTAACCGTCGTCAGCCGGGGTGGCCGCCCAGCAGACGCGCGATGCCTTCCGGCAGGCCCTTGTGGGGTTTGACCGGCGGCGGCGCGAAGCTGCCCGCCCGGGCCTTGCCCGGCTGCAGCGCCACCAGCGACACCGCATGCCGCACCGCGCTCGACACGCCCTCGACCACCGGCACCGGCAATTGCCCGCGCAGCGATCGGGCCAGACCGGCCAGCGGTGCACCCGCCAGGATGATCACCTCGGCGCCGTCCTCGCGCACCACCGTCTCGCACAGCTGGCGCAGCGCCTCGGCATGGTCGGTCTGCACCGCGCCGATGTCGGCCAGCTGCCGGTCGAGCGCCCGGATGCTGGCCAGCCGGCCCTGCAGCCCGTGCGACTCGACCACCTCGCGGTACCACGCCTGGATGCGCTGCGAAATGGCGACGATGGAGAAGCGGTGGCCGAGCAGGCAGGCGCTCGCCAGGGCCGACTCGGTCAGGCCCAGCACCGGCACCGGGAGCGCTTCGCGCAGGCCGGCCAGGCCGGGGTCGCCGAAGGCCGCGACGATCACCGCGTCGTGCCCCGGGTGGTGGTCGGCGGCCATCTGGGCGCAGGCGTAGGCGCCGATCAGGGCCTCGAAGCGGGTTTCGATATAGGCCACGCCGAAGGGCGCGGTCCGCATGGTGATCTCGCAGCCAGCGGGCGCGCTGGCGCGGGCCTCGGCGGCGATCAGCGCGGAGACGCTGTCGGAGATGTTGGGGTTGAGGACGAGCAGTTTCATCGGCGCGCTTCAGGCCGCGCGGCGGCGCGGCAGCAGGCTCGGCGCGCCGCAGGCCAGGAACTGGCCGCGGCCGGCACGGCCGTGGAATTCCCGGCCGTCCCACACCACCTCGCCGCGTGCAATCGTCATGCCTGGCCAGGCCTTCAGGCGCATGCCGGCATAGGGCGTGTAGTCGACCGCATGGTGCAGCATGGCGTTGTCCAGGGTGAGCTCGCGCTCGTCCCAGATCACCAGGTCGGCGTCGGCGCCGATGGCGATGCTGCCCTTGCGCGGATGCAGGCCGTAGGTCTTGGCGGGATTGGTGGAGGTCAGCTCGACGAATTTCTGCGGGGTGATGCGGCCGGCCAGCACGCCCTCGGACCACAGCAGCGGCAGCCGGGTCTCCAGGCCGGGGATGCCGTTGGGGATGTGGCGGAAGGCCACTTCCTCGCCGCCGGGGTGCTTGCCCTCGGTGCCCTCGTACTTGAAGGGTGCGTGGTCGGACGAGAAGACGGTGAACAGGCCGTCGGACAGTCCGTTCCAGATCACGTCCTGGTTGGACTTGTCGCGCGGCGGCGGGCTGCAGACGCAGCGCGCGCCCAGGTAGCTGCCCTCGCCGTCGGCCTCGATCCCCAGGTCCTCGGCGGTCAGGAACAGGTACTGCGGACAGGTCTCCGCGAGGATGTTCAGGCCCAGGCCGCGCGCCCAGCGGATCTGCTCGACCGCGTCCTTGCCCGAGACGTGCACGATGAGGATCGGCACGTCCACCAGCTGCGACAGCGAGATGGCGCGGTGCGTCGCCTCGCGCTCGACCAGCATCGGCCGGGCATGGGCGTGAAAGCGCGGCGCGGTGCGTCCGCTGGCCTCCAGGCGTTTGGTCAGCCATTCGATGCAGTCGGAATTCTCGGCATGCACCATGGCCATGGCGCCGTGCTGGCGGGCCACGTCCAGCACGTCGAGGATCTGGCCGTCGTCCAGCTTCAGATCGTCGTAGGTCATGTAGATCTTGAAGCTGGTGTAGCCCTCGGCGATGAGGGCCGGCAGTTCCTGCGCCAGCACCTCGGGCGTCGGGTCGGAGACGATCAGGTGGAAGGCGTAGTCGACATGCGCCTTGCCGTCGGCGCGGCGGTGGTAGTCCTCCACCGCGGCGCGCAGCGAGTGGCCTTTTTCCTGGGCGGCGAAGGGAATCACGGTGGTGGTGCCGCCGCAGGCGGCCGAGCGGGTGCCGGTGTCGAAGTCGTCGGCCATGCGCACCGGCGGCGCGGTCGGCTGGTCGAGGTGGCAATGCGCGTCGACGCCGCCCGGGGTCACGTGGCGGCCCGCCGCGTCGATTTCCCGGGCGCCGGCGGCCAGGCCCCGGCCCAAGGCGGTGATCACCCCGCCGGTGATGCCGATGTCGCAGTCGAAGGCGTCGGCGGCGGTGATCGCGTGGGCGTTGCGCACCACCAGGTCGAAGGCGGGGGAGGAGTCGGGTGCTGGCATGTCGGTGTGTCTCGTGGGGCGAAAAGGAATCAGGCGGCCATCCAGCCGCCGTCCACCATCAGCGTGGTGCCGGTGACGAAGGTGGTCTCGGGGTCGGCCAGGAAGAGCACGGCCTGCGCCACGTCCTCGCTGCGGCCCAGGCGGGGCCAGGGGGTGCGCCGGGTGGCCCGGTCCAGCACGGCCGGGTCGACCGCCCGGCCGCCGGCGCCGGTCTGGATCTTGCCGGGGGCGACCGCGTTGCAGACGATGCCCTGGGCCGCGTAGTCGGCGGCGACCTGGCGGGTGAGGTAGTCGATGGCGGCCTTGCTGGTGCCGTAGGCCAGGTCGCCCGGCGCCGCGATCAGGCCGTGCTGCGACGACAGGTTGACGATGCGGCCGCGCACGCCCTGGTCGTCGGCCGGCTGGGCGGTCATCCGGCGCACCGCGGCGCGGGTGCAGCGCAGCACGCCGCCGAGGTTGACGTCCAGCACCCGCTGCCAGTCGGCGTCCTGCAGCTCCAGCAGCGGCCGGGCGTGGCGGATGCAGGCGTTGTTGACCAGCAGGTCGAGCCGGCCGAAGCGCGCCACCGTGTCGTCCACCAGGGCCTCGACCTGGGCGGTGTCGGACACGTCGGTGCGCCGGAAGCAGGCGGCGCCGCCGTCGGCGGCGATGCAGTCGGCGGTGGGCTCGCCGCCCTCGATCACCGCGGTGGTGAGGTCGGCGATCACCACCGTGGCGCCGTGCCGGGCCAGCAGCCGGGCCACCGCCCGGCCGATGCCCGACGCGGCGCCGGTGACGATGCAGACACGGCCGGCCATGCGGCGGGCGGCGGGTTCGGTGGCGTGGTCGGTGCGGTTCATGGTGGGGTGTGGCGCCAGGCCAGGAAGTCGCGGGCGGCGGCGGGCAGGTCGTGGGACGGGGTGAAACCGGTGTCGGCCCGCAGTGCCCGGATGTCCATCGAGGCGCGGTCGTAGGGGGCGTAGTAGTCGACGTTCGCCGGCTCGCCGGCATCGGCGATGCGCCAGTCCAGGCCGGGCAGGTCGAGGGCCAGGCGGCGGCACCAGTCGGCCACCGTCCATTCGAAGCCGGCCGCCAGGTTGTAGACCGGGCGCGGCAGGTGCGTCATGTCGAGCAGGGCGGTCAACGCGGCGGCTGCGTCGCGCACATACAGCCAGTCGCGCCGGCCCTCGCGCGGCAGGCGCACCGGCACGCCGCGCCCGGCCAGGCGCAGCACCTGCAGCGGCGCGCTCGGCGTGTCGCGCAGATCGCTGTCGCCCTCGTACGGGCCGAAGCAGGTGCCCAGGCGGCCGACGGTCAGGTCGAGCCGGTGCAGCGCGGCCAGCCGCAGGGCGCCGGCTTCGGCGGCCTGCTTGCCGATGCCGTAGAGGCCTTCGGGGCGCAGCGGGGTGCGGTCTTCGTGCAGCGGTTCGGGCAGGGCGCCGCTGGCGCCGTAGACCGCGCCCGAGCTGCCGTGCACCACCCGTTCGACGCCGCAGGCCGCCGCCGCGGCGATGGCGTTCCAGGTGCCGCCGATGTTCACCGTGGCGATGGCGCCCGGCGTGGCTCGCTCCCGCGCCGCGTCGGCGGTGATGGCGGCCAGGGTCACCAGCCGGCGCGGGCGGTGGCGCGCCATGGTGGCGGCCAGAGCCGCGGCGTCGGTGACGTCGCCCACCTCCATGACGAAGCGGCCGGGCAGGGCGGCGAACGCCCGCAGTGCGGCCGCGGGCGGCGTGCCGAGGTCGTAGCCGACGACGGTCTCGCCGCGGGCCAGCAGATGCTCGGCCAGCGCCAGGCCGACGAATCCGCAGGCGCCGGTGATGAAGGTCGACACGGCCGCCGCGCCCTAGGCCGCCGCCTGCATCGCGGGCACGTCCTCGGGCCGCAGCAGCGACAGGATGTGGC
>JAKONS010000050.1 GCA_022701845.1 Burkholderiaceae bacterium | reverse complement strand
ACCACCGGCGCCCGCAAGGCGTCGGCCAAGTCGGCCCGCACCCGCGCCCGCGAATTCGCGCTGCAGGCGCTCTACCAGCACCTGGTCGGGCGCAACGAGCCCGCCGCCATCGACCGCTTCACCCGCGACCTGTCGGGTTTCCACAAGGCCGATTCGCTGCATTACGACGCGGTGCTGCACGGCTGCATCGCCGAGGCGGAAACCCAGGACGCGCTGATCCTGCCCCTGCTCGACCGCAAGATGGCCGAGATATCGCCGGTGGAGCATGCGGTGATGTGGATCGGCATGTTCGAACTGCGCCACTGCCCGGACGTGCCGTGGCGCGTGGTGCTCAACGAATGCGTCGAGCTGGCCAAGGAATTCGGCGGCACCGACGGGCACAAGTACGTCAATGCGGTGCTCAACGGCCTGGCGCCGCAACTGCGCCCGGAGGAAGTCGCCACCGACCGCCAACGCCCGGCACGCGGCACGCCTTGAGCACCGGCTCCGACGCATTGCGCCTGTCGCGCCGGGCCGAGCGCATCGAGCCCTTCCATGTCATGGAAGTCGCCAAGGCCGCCACCGCACACGCCCGCACCCTCTCGGCGACCGATCGGCCGATGATCTTCCTGAACATCGGCGAGCCCGACTTCACCGCGCCACCGCTGGTGATGGAGGCCGCGGCCCGGGCGGTGCGCGACGGCGTGACCCAGTACACGCCCGCCATGGGCATCGAGCCGCTGCGTGAACGCATCTCGCACTGGTATGCGGAGCGCTTCGGCGTCGATGTGCCGGCCCGCCGCATCGCCATCACCGCGGGGGCCTCGGCAGCGCTGCAGCTGGCCTGCCTGGCACTGGTCGACGCCGGCGACGAGATCCTGATGCCGGACCCGAGCTATCCCTGCAACCGTCATTTCGTGAGCGCCGCCGACGGCCGGGCGGTGCTGTTGCCGACCACCGCCGAAGACCGCTTCCAGCTCAGCGCCGCCCAGGTCGAGGCCGCCTGGGGCCCGCACACCCGCGGCGTGCTGCTGGCGTCGCCGTCGAATCCCACCGGCACCAGCATCGCGCCGGACGAGTTGCGCCGCATCCACCAGGTGGTGCGCGCGCGCGGCGGCGTGCTGATCGTCGACGAGATCTATCTCGGCCTCAGCTACGACGACGCTTTCGGGCAGAGCGTGCTGGCGATCGACGGCTCGGCCGACGACGTGGTCAGCATCAACAGCTTCAGCAAGTACTTCCACATGACCGGCTGGCGCCTGGGCTGGCTGGTGGTGCCCGAGGCCCTAGTACCGGTGGTCGAGCGGCTGGCACAAAATCTTTTCATCTGCGCCAGCACCGTCGCCCAGCATGCCGCGCTGGCCTGCTTCGAGCCCGACAGCATCGCGGAATTCGAACGCCGCCGCGCCGCCTTCCGCGCGCGCCGCGACTTCTTCGTACCCGCCCTCGCGGCGGCGCACCTGCCGGTGCCGGTGATGCCCGACGGCGCGTTCTACGCCTGGGCCGACTGCACCGAAGCCTGCCGGCGCCTGGGTGTCGCCGACAGCTGGGAGCTGTCGTTCGCGCTGATGCAGCAAGCGCACCTGGCAGTGACACCGGGCCGCGATTTCGGCACGGCCGACACCGCGCAGCGCATCCGTTTTTCCACCGCCAGCTCGATGGAGCAGCTGCAGGAAGCCGCCAGCCGGCTGCGCGCCCTGCTGGGCTGATCGACCGGCACCCGTGACCATGGCATTCGCATTCCCGATCCGCATCTACTGGGAAGACACCGACGCCGGTGGCATCGTCTTCTATGCCAACTACCTGAAGTTCTTCGAGCGCGCCCGCACCGAGTGGCTGCGCTCCCTGGGGCTGCAGCAAAGCGAGCTGCGCGAGCGCACCGGCGGCATGTTCGTGGTGACCGACACGCAGCTGAAGTACCACCGACCCTCGCGGCTGGACGACCGGCTGCTGGTGAGCGCCACCCTGCAGGCAGCCGGCCGGGCATCGCTCACAATCGCCCAGCAGGCCCGCCTGCAGCCCGACGCCGACGGTGCGGAACCCGCCCTGCTGTGCGAGGGAACCATTCGCATCGGCTGGGTCGAAGGCTCTACACTGCGCCCCGCTCGCATACCCGCCGACATCCTGGAAGCCCTGAAAACACCATGAACCAAGACATGTCCATCCTCCACCTGGTGCTCAACGCCAGCATCGTGGTGCAACTGGTCATGCTGCTGCTGCTGGCCGTATCGATCTCCAGCTGGGCAGCCATCTTTCGAAAGATATTCACCCTGCGCAAGGTGAAGTCGCTCAACGAGGAGTTCGAGCGCGACTTCTGGTCCGGCACCAGCCTGAACGACCTGTTCGCGGCAGCCGCGGCCAACGCCAAGAGCGCCGGCCCGATGGAACGCATATTCGCCAGCGGCATGCGCGAATACCAGAAGCTGCGCGAACGCCGCATCGCCGACCCGGGCACGCTGCTCGACGGCGCCCGCCGCGCGATGCGCGCCAGCTTCCAGCGCGAGATGGACGTGATCGAATCGGGCCTGTCGTTCATGGCGACGGTCGGGTCGGTATCGCCCTACGTCGGCCTGTTCGGGACCGTCTGGGGCATCATGCATGCCTTCACCGGCCTGTCGGCGCTGCAGCAGGTCACGCTGTCGACCGTGGCGCCGGGCATCGCCGAGGCGCTGGTCGCCACCGCGATCGGCCTGTTCGCCGCGATCCCGGCCGTGGTCGCCTACAACCGCTTCGCCCGCGACATCGACCGCGTGGCCAACCACCAGGAGACCTTCATCGAGGAGTTCTCCAACATCCTGCAGCGCAACCTCGGCGCGCAGGCGGCCTCGGCCTCCGGCCACTGACTCCCCCGCACCGCAAGGACACGCCCCATGCCCGCAATGGCTTCACGCGGCCGCGGCCGCCGCACCATCAACGAGATCAACATGGTGCCCTTCATCGACGTGATGCTGGTGCTGCTGATCATCTTCATGGTGACCGCCCCGCTGATCACGCCCAGCGCCATCGACCTGCCGAGCATCGGCAAGGCCAACAAGCAGCCCGACCAGGTGATCCAGGTCATCGTCGAGAAGGACGAGGCCCTGCAGATCAAGACGCGCGACCGCACCCAGTCGACCACCCTGGCCGGCGTGGCCGACGCGGTGCGTCAGGCGCAGACCGAAGGCGCCGGCGCGGCATCCGGCAACGGCAGCGACGGCGCCTCCAACAGCGCGGTCGTCATCAGCGCCGACCGCAGCGTCAAGTACGAAACCGTGGTGCAGGTGATGGACCGCCTGCAGCGCGCCGGCGTGCAACGGGTGGGCCTGTCGGTGCAGCTCGCGCCGGCCGCGCGCTGAAGCCCGACTCCGCCCGCCATGCGCAACGACACCCTGCACGACCGCAACGAATTCGCCCCGCCGTCCCAGGGCGGCACCGCGCGCGGCCTGGGCGTGGCCCTGGTGGCGCATGCCGCGCTGCTGGCGGCCCTGGTCTGGGGCGTGAACTGGAAGCGCGAATCCGACGCGCCGACGGTCGAGGCCGAGCTGTGGTCCTCGCTGCCCCGCCAGGCGGCGCCGCGGGCGGTCGCGCCGCCGCCTCCCCCGTCGCCCTCGCCGGAACCGGCGCCGGAGCCGTCTCCTACGCCCCCCCCCCCCCCCCCCCCCCCCCCCCCCCCCCCC
>JAKONS010000035.1 GCA_022701845.1 Burkholderiaceae bacterium | reverse complement strand
CCGGCTCGGCGCCGGCGGATTTCGCGCCGGACCGCACCATCGACGCCAGCGGCTGCGTCGTGGTGCCGGGCCTGGTCGACCTGGCGGCGCGGCTGCGCGAGCCGGGCTACGAGCACGAACGCATGCTCGAGAGCGAGATGGCGGCGGCGGTGGCCGGCGGTGTTACCAGCCTGGTGTGCCTGCCCGATACCGACCCGGTGCTCGACGAGCCGGGCCTGGTGGAAATGCTGAAGTTCCGCGCCGAGAAGCAGCACCAGGCGCGGTTGTTCCCGCTGGGCGCGCTGACCCGCGGCCTGGCCGGCGAGGTGCTGACCGAGATGGCCGAGCTGACCGAGGCCGGCTGCGTCGGCTTCGGCCAAGCCGATGTGGCGCTGACCAACCCGCTGGTGCTGCAGCGCGCGCTGCAGTACGCCGCCACCTACGGCTACACCGTGTGGCTGCGGCCGCAGGACGGCCATCTGGGCAAGGGCGTGGCCGCCAGCGGTCCGCTGGCCACGCGGCTCGGCCTGTCGGGCGTGCCGGTGTCGGCCGAGACGATCGCGCTGCACACCATCTTCGAGCTGCAGAAGACCACCGGCGCGCATGTGCACCTGTGCCGCATCTCCAGCGCGGCCGGGGTGGAACTGGTGCGCCGCGCCAAGGCCGAGGGCCTGAAGGTGACCTGCGACATCAGCATCAATTCGCTGCACCTCACCGACAACGACATCGGCTTCTTCGACAGCCGCGCCCGGCTCGACCCGCCGCTGCGCCAGCAGCGCGACCGCGACGCCCTGCGCGCCGCGCTGGCCGACGGCACCGTCGATGCGCTGGTGTCCGACCATGCGCCGGTCGACGAGGACATGAAGGTGCTGCCCTTCGCCGAGGCCGAGCCCGGCGCCACCGGGCTGGAGCTGCTGCTGAGCCTGGCGGTGAAATGGGCCGAGGAACGCGGCACGCCCGAGGCCCTGCCGCGCGCCATCGCCACCCTGACCAGCGCCCCGGCCGGCGTGCTGGGCCAGGCGCTGGGCACGCTGCAGGCGAGCTGCGGCCGCCTGGCCGGCGGCGGCGTGGCCGACATCTGCGTGTTCGATCCGGCCGCCCGCTGGACGGTGGAGGACGCCGCGCTGCGCAGCCAGGGCAAACACACGCCGTTCGCCGGCTACGAGCTGCCGGCGCAGGTGCGCTGGACGCTGGTCGGCGGCGTGGTGGTGTACGAGGCCGACGGCCGCTGAGCGCGCGGCGGGCGTGGGGCTGGTCCGGGATGTGACGGCGGCGGTGCGCATCGTGCGCGCCGTGGCGCAGGGCGTGCGCGGGCTGTGGCTGATCCGCACCCGGTTCTCGCGCTTCGACGCCGGCGAGCGCGAGGCCTGCATCGAGCAGTGGGCGCGCGGCATGCTGGCCATCCTGAACATCGAACTGCGGGTGGAAGGCGCGCGACCCGCCGCCGGCAGACTGCTGCTGGTCGCCAACCACACCTCCTGGCTCGACATCCTGGCGATCCTGTCGGCGCGCGCATCGCGCTTCATCGCCAAGTCGGAGATCCGCAACTGGCCGCTGATCGGCAGCGTGTCGGCCGGCGCCGGCACGCTGTTCATCGAGCGCACCCAGCGCCGCGACGCCCTGCGCACGGTGCACCGCACCGCCGAAGCGCTGGCGGCCGGGGACATCGTGGCGGTGTTCCCCGAAGGCGCCACCGGCGACGGCCGCGTGCTGCTGCCGTTCCATGCCAACCTGCTGCAGGCGGCCATCGCGGCGGACGCGGCGGCGTTGCCGGTGGGCATCCGTTTCGTCGATGCCGCGACCGGCCAGCCGTCCTCGGTCGCCACCTACACCGACGACGACACCCTGATCGGCTCGCTCTGGCGCACCCTGCGCGCCGATCCGCTGTGCGCGGTGGTGCGCTTCGGCACGCCGCAGCCGGCGGCCGGGCGCGACCGCCGGACCTGGGCAGCCGATCTGCACGCAGCGGTCGATACCTTGCGCCAAAATTGAAACCCGGTGCTACGACCTGAAACAACTCGTTTGCGCTCTGGCGCCTGATTGCCGCCGGATGCCCGCATGATCCGGGCTTTTGTTTTCTACCCCTGCGACCGCCGTCCGGCGTGAGCGTCCCCTTCCGCTATCCATGAGTGTGTTCGCCCGCGCCAAGAATCTCCTGCTGCAACCCCGCGCCGAATGGCGGCGCATCGAGGAGGAGCCGGCCGGCGTCGGCCGCACCGTGGTGCGCGGGCTGCTGCCGCTGGCGGCGATCCCGGCGGTGTGCAGTGCCCTGGGCCTGTGCCTGATCGGACTGCGCGGCGGCGGTGCCACGGTGCGCCTGCCGTGGACGGTGGGCCTGATGCAGGCCGCCTCGCTCTACCTGCTGGCGGTGATCGGGCTGGCGGTGGTGGCGGTGATCACCGCGCTGGTGGCGCCCACCTTCGGCGGCCGGGCCGACCGCGGGCGGGGTTTCAAGCTGGCGGTGCACGGTGCCACCGCCGCGCTGATCGGCGGCGTGTTCCTGCTGGTGCCGCCGCTGGCGCCGCTGGCGCTGCTGATGGCGCTGTATTCCGCCTACCTGGTGTTCACCGGGCTGCCGATCGTGATGCGCTGCGCACCGCGCCGCAGCGTGCCCTACACCGCGGTGGTGGTGCTGGCGGGTGCGGTGGTGGGGGTGCTGGGCTCGTCGGCGATGACGCATTTCCTGTCGGCCGGCCTGGGGGGCGCGGAGATCGCGCTGCATACCCCGGGCGGCATGCTCAAGCTGGATGCGGCCGGCCTGGTTGCCGCCTCGACCCAGATGGCCGACGCGGCGCAGCGCATCGCCAGCGCCAGCGAGAAGCAGGATGCGACGGTGCAGGCGCAGAAGCAGGCGGGCCAGACCGCGGCGCCGGCCGGCGCTGCCGCGGTCGACCCGGATGCGGGCGTGGTGCCGGCCGCATCGCTCAAGGCCGCGCTGCCGGAAACCCTGGGGCCTTTCGCCCGCAAGTCGATCGAGATGCAGGGCGGCCGGGTGGGCAACCGCGAATCGAGCAACGCCCGCGCCGACTATGCGAGCGGCGACCAGCGGCTGCGGGTGGAACTCACCGACCTGGGCCATATGCGCAAGCTGATGAACGAGGTGGGCGCGGTGGTGCAGGGCGAGCGGGAGAACGCGGTCGAGTCCGAGCGCACCTGGCAGGAGGGCGGCCGCATCCTGCACGAGAACTTCCGCAAGGACGGCAGCTTCGCGCAGGTCACCACCACGCTGCGCAACGGCGTGGTGGCCGAGCTGACCGGGCAGCGGATGAACCTCGACGAGGTGAAGGCCGCCTCGGCCCAGCTCGATCTGAACCTGCTCGAAACGCTGCGACGCAGCACGCCGCAGTAGACCGGACCGCTGACACCGGCGAAACCCGTCCCGGTGGGTCCTGTCGAACAACGCTGACAGTCGGACGCCGGTACGGCTGAGGCCGGCGGCAGTCCGCGGCACCTACGATTTCCGTCTTACCAATTGCGGCGGAGACTGCCATGACCAACTTCACCGGTCCCATTCCTTTCCTGCCTCGCGTTCCCCTGCGGTGGCTGGTTCGCAGCGCCGTCATGGCGGCTGCGGCCTATGGTCTGTCGGCGACCGCGCAGGTGTCGGTCGGCGCGGCGGCTGCGGCCAGCGCGCCGGGCGCCAGCAGCTCTGCCAACGGCGGAGTGGGCGGTGTCGGGCTGGGCGGCGTTGGCCCCGGCGTGACGGTGAACCCGGATGTCAATTCCGGCGCCGGTGTCAACGCACAGGGCCGCATGGGCGGCAACAACGCCATCGCCGGACCGCGGGCCCGCGCGAATGCTGCCCGTGACCTGCCGGCGCCTGCCGACCCGGCACTCGGCCCGCAGAACAGCGGCCAGCGCGCCCTGGCACTCGACGGTGCCAGCCGCGAGCGGCAGACCGCACCGGCCCGCGACATGGCGCCGGCCGGTCGATGACCGCACGAAGCTGGTCGGTGGCAGGCGCTGTCGCGGTGGCGATGGTGCTGTCGACCGCCTGCATGTCGCCCCGTATTTCCATGCCGGCACCGGTGGCCGACCCGTCGGCGCAGGCCGGCGGCACCTGCAACGAAAAATCCGCGCGTTTCCTGCTCGGCAAGACCGTCGACGAACGTATCGCCGAAGACGCCCGGGTTCGCAGCGGTGCGCGGGTGGTGCGGGTGCTGCGCCCCGGCGTCGCTCACGACGACGAAAAGCGCGACGCCCGCCTGAACGTCGAGGTGGACGGCCTTGGGCAGGCCCTCGCGGTGCGCTGCGGCTGATTGGCGCCACCGCCGATCCATTCCATTTTTCAGGAGATCCCAAATGCCCGATCCGATCGACTCCACCAATGCCGTACCCGACGACCTGCCGATGCGCCCCAGCCCGGCCCGCATCGACACCGGTGCGGAAAAGCCGCCGAAGCCCGGCAGCGACGAAGCGAAGAACGAAGAGCGCAAGACCAAACCGTCGCGCAACCGGGGCGTGACCGACCTCTGACCGGTTCGGGCAGGCGCCCGATCAGGC
>JAKONS010000567.1 GCA_022701845.1 Burkholderiaceae bacterium | reverse complement strand
TAGTCGCTGTCGTAGAGGGTGCCGCCCTCGTCGGCCAGCAGGCGGCGGGTGCGCGGGCTGTCGCGGCCGGTGTACCAGCCGAGCGGCCGGGTGCCGGTGAGCTTCTCGATCGCGTCCAGGCCCAGGCGCATGTGTTCGCGCTCGACCGCCTCGTCGGTGTTCTGGTAGTGGATCCAGCGCCAGCCGTGGCAGGCGATCTCGTGGCCCAGTTCGACGAAGGCCTGCGCGGCTTCCGGATGCCGCTGCAGCGCCATGCCGACGCCGAAGACGGTCAGCGGCAGGCCGCGCTTCTCGAACTCGCCCAGGATGCGCCACAGCCCCACCCGCGAGCCGTACTCGTAGATGCTCTCCATGCTGAGGTGGCGGTCGGGGTAGGCGGCGGGGGAGAACATTTCCGACAGGAACTGCTCGGAGCCGGCATCGCCGTGCAGGGTGGCGTTCTCGCCGCCTTCCTCGTAGTTCAGGACGAACTGCACCGCGATGCGGGCATTGCCGGGCCAGTGCGCCTGCGGCGGGTTGCGGCCGTAGCCGACCAGGTCGCGCGGATAGGCCAGGGTGGTGTCGAAGGTCTGTGCCATGGGAATGAAGCAGGGTGGAAGCGGATCAGGCGGCGAGCGCCTTGGCGATGTCGTTGCTGGGCGGGCGGCGGTCGAAGGCCAGGTTTTCCTCGACGTTCTGCAGGTGCTGGTGCATCAGCCGCGCGGCCAGGTCGGCATCCCTGGCGGCCAGCGCGCGGACGATCTCGGCATGTTCCTCGTAGGAATGCGCCGCGGCGGCCGACGACTGGTACATCAGCGTGATCAGCGCGCAGCGGGAGATCAGGTCGTCGAGCAGTTGCGCCAGCACCGTGTTGCCCATCAGCTCGGCCATGCGCACATGGAAGTCGCCCAGCAGCTCGGTGCGGCCGGGCACGTCGTCGCGCTCCACCGCGGCTTTCTCCAGCGCCACATGCGCCTTCAGGGCCTTGATGCGGGCGGGGGTGGCGGTGCGCACGAAATCACGCGCCATGCCGCTCTCGAGCATGCGGCGCACCGCGAACACCTGGCGCGCCTCGTCGGCCGAGGGCGCCGACACGAACGCGCCGCGCGCCGGCTCCAGCCGCACCAGGCGGTTCTGCGCGAGCTGGAACAAAGCTTGCCTCACCAGCGTGCGCGACACCCCGAAGTGGTCCGCCAGCTTCTGCTCGGCCAGCTTGGCGCCGGGATGCAGCCGGTGCTCGACGATGGCGCGCGTCAGCGATTCGACGATGGCGGCGGTCGAGGATCCGGCGGGAGCTGTCAGCATGAGGCGAAATAGTAATAGGAAGCTAAAAGTGTATACACTTTTGGTACACAAAAAGCACCGGTCCGCCTGTGCGGACGGCAGGACCGGTGCGACTCTTCTCCACCCAAGCAAGGAGCATTCCGATGGGCCTCAGCACCCACGTACTCGACACGATGCACGGCTGTCCGGCGGCCGGCATGCAGGTAGCGCTGTTCCGCACCGAAGGCCCCGCCGGCGAAAGCGCCGTCCTGGTGCGCCGCTACACCCTCAATGCCGACGGCCGCACCGACACGCCGCTGTTCGACGCCGCATCGCTGCAGGCCGGCACCTACCGGCTGGCGTTCGACGTCGCCGGTTATTTCGCCGCCCGCGGCGTGGCGCTGCCGCAGCCCCCTTTCCTGAGCACGGTGCAGCTGGATTTCGGCGTGGCCGATGTCGCCCAGCACTACCACGTGCCCCTGCTGGTCAGCCCGTGGGCCTATTCCACCTACCGCGGGTCCTAGCGTTGGCCCTCGGTCAGGGTGTCGAGCTGGAACTTGCCGCTCTTGTCCCACAGCCAGGTGTCGGTATAGGTGATGGCGCCGAGCCGCACCGGCGCCGGGAACGGCGCGGCGCGGCGCACCGTGGCCTCGATCTCGCGGATCACTTCCGGTGCATGGCGCGGCGCGCGCATCCACGACATGCCGGTGACCCGCCCGGTCGCGTCCAGGCGCACCTGCAAGGTGCCTATCGCATAGAGCAGCGGCGGCAGCTGCCCCTGGTAGATGCGTGCCGCGTTCAGGCCGTAGATATGGGTGGCGCCGTCCTGGCGGTAGGCCCGCTCGGTGGTGGCCGACGAGGCGCGGGCCGAACCCTTGTCGCCGCTCACCGGGCCGATCACCGACGGCGCCGGTGCGCTCGCGGCAGCGGGCGGCTCCTGCCAGGGCACCAGCGGAGGCGGGCGCTGCTGGCACGAGGCCAGCAGCAGCGCCACCAAGGCGACGACGGTGTTCCGGAGTCTTCTGCGCAGCACGGGGTAGGGGGCCATCGATCGATGGTGGCACAAGCCGGCGGCCTCCGGTGGGCGGCATGAGGCGGGCCGGATGCGCGCGTTGAATCTCCTGCTGGACCGGCTGGCGCGCGTGCCCGGCGGCGCCGCGGCGGTGCTGGTCGAGGTGGACGCCACCCAGGGCTCGGTGCCGCGCGGCGCCGGCACCTGGATGGCGGTGTTCGCCGACTGCATCGTCGGCACTATCGGCGGCGGGCGGCTCGAATACGACGCCGTCGCCCGGGCGCGGGCGCAGCTGCGCGGCGAGGGCGGCTGCGGCGACGCGGGCCCGTCGGTGCAGCGCTATGCGCTCGGCCCCTCGCTCGGCCAGTGCTGCGGCGGCGTGGTGTTCCTGCGTTTCCAGCGGATCGGCCCGGCCGACGCGCCGGCCCTGCGCGTCCGGCTGGCGGCGCAGCGGGCGCCGGTGGCGCTGTTCGGCGGCGGCCATGTGGGCAGCGCGCTGGCGCGGGTGCTGGCGCCGCTGCCGTTCGCCCTGACCTGGATCGACAGCCGCGACGAGATCTTTCCCGCCGACATCGCCGCCGGCAGCGGCGTGGCCTGCGAACACTCCGACCCGGTGCAGGCCGCGGTGCCCGGCCTGGCGCCGCGCTCGCGGGTGCTGGTGATGAGCTTCAGCCATGCCGAAGACCTGGACGTGGTGGCCGCCTGCCTGCAGCG
>JAKONS010000561.1 GCA_022701845.1 Burkholderiaceae bacterium | reverse complement strand
GGGCGGGCCGCCGGCGAACGGCGGCCCCGGCCTCAGGAGAACGCGCCGATCACCCCGCCGCCCAGGCACACCTCGCCGTCGTACAGCACCGCCGACTGGCCCGGGGTGACCGCCCACTGGGCCTCGGCGAAGTCGAGCGCGAAGCCGTCGGCCGCCGGCGCCAGCGCGCAGGCGGCGTCGGCCTGGCGGTAGCGGGTCTTGGCGGCATAGGCGCCGGGCGGCGGCGGCGTGCCGGCGGTCCAGCTGGTGTCGGCCGCCTGCAGCCGCTGCGACAGCAGCCAGGGATGGTCGTGCCCCTGCACCACCCGCAGCAGGTTGCGCTCGAGCTCCTTGCGGGCCACGAACCAGGGCTCGTGCTCGCCGGCGCCGCGCTGCGCGCCCTTGTCCTTGACGCCGCCGATACCCAGGCCCTGGCGCTGGCCGAGCGTGTAGAACGACAGCCCCTGGTGCTGCCCCAGCGTGCGGCCGCGGTCGTCCTGGATCGGGCCGGGCGCATGCGAGATGTAGCGGTTGAGGAACTCGCGGAAAGGCCGCTCGCCGATGAAGCAGATGCCGGTCGAATCCTTCTTGCGGGCGTTCGGCAGGCCGATCTCCTCGGCGATGCGGCGCACCTCGGTCTTGTGCAGCTCGCCCACCGGGAACAGCGTGCGGCTCAGCTGCGCCTGGGTCAGGCGGTGCAGGAAATAGCTCTGGTCCTTGGCCGGGTCCAGCCCTTTCAGCAGCTCGAAGCGGCCGTCGCGCTGGCGCACCCGGGCGTAGTGGCCGGTGGCGATCTTCTCGGCGCCCAGGCGCAGGGCATGGTCGAGGAAGGCCTTGAACTTGATCTCGGCGTTGCACAGCACGTCGGGGTTGGGCGTGCGGCCGGCCTGGTATTCGCGCAGGAATTCGGCGAACACCCGGTCCTTGTATTCGGCCGCGAAATTGACATGCTCGATCTCGATGCCCAGCACGTCGGCCACCGCCGCGGCGTCCACGAAATCGACGTTCGACGAGCAGTATTCGCTGTCGTCGTCGTCCTCCCAGTTCTTCATGAAGATGCCGACCACCTCGTGGCCCTGCTGTTTCAGAAGATGGGCCGTCACCGCGGAATCGACTCCGCCGCTCAGCCCCACGATGACCCGTTGTGCACCCATAGGTGTGCGATTATCCCGGCCCCGCCCGAGCCTCTGCCGGCGCGGGAACCAAGCCCCCATGGAACTCCGCCAGCTCCGCTATTTCGTCCGCACCGTCGAGCTCGGCAGCATGGGCCGGGCCGCGCTCGACCTGGGCGTGGTGCAGTCGGCGCTCAGCCAGCAGATCAGCCGGCTCGAAGGCGAGCTCGCCACCCGGCTGCTGCAGCGCAGCGCCCGCGGCGTGCTGCCCACCGATGCCGGCGCCGCCTTCTTCCGCGAAGCCCAGCTCACCCTGCGCCATGCCGAGCAGGCCCAGCGCGCAGCGCGCTCGGCGCGGCTCACCGGCACCGTCAGCGTCGGGCTGGCGCCGACCACCGCCGCGGTGCTGGCGATGCCGCTGATGCGCGCCATGCGCGAGCGCTATCCGGATGTGCGGCTGCACATGGTCGAGAGCCTGTCGGGCCACCTGGCCGGCATGCTCAACGCGCGCCAGCTCGACCTGGCGGTGCTGTTCTCCACCCAGGCCGGCCGGCGCTGGAGCGTGATGCCGCTGCTGGAGGAAAAGCTGCTGCTGATCCGCGCCCGCCGCCACCTGCCGGCCGACACGCCGGCGCAGACCCGCGCCGTCTCCACCCGGGCGCTGGCCGGGCATGCGCTGATCCTGCCCACCGGCAGCCATGGCCTGCGCGCGACCGTCGACGCGGCCGCGCTGCGGGCCCGGGTGACGCTGCAGCTGGTCGCCGAGATCGACTCGCTGGCGATGCTGATGGACGCGGTCGACTCCGGCTTCGGCGCCACCATCCAGCCCGGCGCCGCGCTCGGCCGCTATCCGGATGCCGCCGAGCGTTTCCACCTGGCGCCGCTGGCCGACCGCCATGCGCGCCGCCAGAACGCCATCTGCAGCCTGTCCGACGACGAACTCTCGCCGGCGGCGCTGGCGGTGCGGGTGGTGATGGCCGACGTGGCCCGCGGCCTGGTGGCCGCGCGCAGCTGGCCCGGCGCGGTGCTGCTGGGACCGGTGGGCCCGGTGGGGCCGCCCGAGGCCGGCGCGGCCTGACGCGTTGCGCCGGCTGCGCCTGAAGCGGCGCGCCGCCTAGCCCTGCAGCCGGAAGGCGCCCATCGCGCCGCTCAGGCGGGCGATCTGGTCGCGCATCTGCTGCGAGGCGTCGGCCGAGGCATGCGCCAGCTGCGCGTTCTCCTGGGTCATCGCCTCGATCTGCGCCACCGCCTCGTTCACATGGTCGATGCCGAGCTGCTGCTCGGACGCGGCGGTGTTGACCTGCTCCATCAGGCCGGCGGCGCGGTCGACCGCGGCGACGATGCGGGTCATGGCGTCGCCGGCGGTGGCCACCAGGCGGGTGCCGGCATCGACCTGCAGGCTCGAGTTCTCGATCAGCGCCTTGATCTCGCGCGCGGCCTGGGCGCTGCGCTGCGACAGGCTGCGCACCTCGGCGGCGACCACCGCGAAACCGCGGCCCTGCTCGCCGGCGCGGGCGGCTTCCACCGCGGCGTTGAGCGCCAGGATGTTGGTCTGGAAGGCGATGCTGTCGATCAGGCCGACGATGTCGCCGATGCGTGCCGAGCCGTCGGCGATGGCGCGCATGGTCTCGGCCATCTCCTGCATCACGCGGCGGCCGTCGGTGGCCTCGGCATTGGCCTTCACCGCCACCGCGCTGGCGGTGTGCGCCGAATCGCGCGACTGGCGGGCGCTGGAGGCGATCTGCTCCAGGCTGGCCGCGGTTTCCTCCAGGCTCTCGGTGACCCGGCCGGTGCGCTGGTTGAGCCGGTCGCTGTCGTCGGCCACCCGGGCCGCGGTGTCTTCCATCGCATAGGCCGCCTCGCGCACCTCCGACACCGCGTGGCGGATGCGGCCGACCGTCTCGGCCAGCGCCTGCGGCTGGGCCATGCGCACCGGGATACGGTCGATGTCGAGCGCGATGCCGTCGGACGACGCGTTCATCGCCGCCACCAGGCGCGACAGCTCCTGGCCCTCGGTGGCCATGCGCCGCATCTCCACGCACAGCACCACTTCCACGCCGGTCTGCACCACCACGTACACCGCGTGCAGCACCACCCGGGCGAAGTCGGGCTGGGTGGTGCAGAAGACGCCGTAGCCGGCCGCCTGCAGCCGGTCGAACACCACGTGGTGCACCGCGAACAGGGCCGCGGCGAACACCACCATGCGCCAGTCGCGGTACACCATCAGCAGCGCCAGGGTGACGAAGACGCCGAAGTGCAGCTCGATGGCGCCGCGCGCCAATTGGATGTGCAGCGCGATCAGCGTCACCTGCACGAAGGCGATGGTCAGGCGCGAGGCCAGCGTGCCGCCGAAGAGGAAATAGGCCGCCGCGCCCATCAGCCCCAGCAGCGCGGCCAGGGTGAATTCGGCGCCGGTGGCCGGCTGCTGGGTGGCCAGGATGCCGGCGCCCAGCACGCTCACCGCCACCGCGAACAGCATCACCCGGTCGCCCTGGCGCAGGCTCTGGAGCTCGTCGCGCGCGGTGCGGACGGAGGCCTGCCGCGGCGGGGGTGTCGGCGGCAGCGACGAGTGGGCGAACGGCAGGGAAACGAGCGGCGAAGACATGGCGGAAAGACCGGAAAAGACGGGTGGGGGCCCGACCGAAGGGCCGGATCGGGACGGCGAAGTGCATACCAGAACTGCACACACTCCGAGCCTACGCATGGACACGCGACCTGGATTCGCGGCGCATCGAAAAGTGGCATCCGCCCAACGGAATTGCACGCGGTCGCGGTTTTCTCCTACCCGTGCGGCCCATCACGAGTCGTGATGACCTCATGTGAAAACCGGCCTTTCGCGCCGCGGCGCCCGCGCCTACAGTGCGCCCCACTACAAGACTCCCACGGCAAGATGAAACCCGATGTGCTGGTGATCGGCGGCGGCAACGCCGCCCTCTGCGCGGCCCTGATGGCGCGCGAAAGCGGCGCCTCGGTGCTGCTGCTCGAATCCGCGCCCCGCGCCTGGCGCGGCGGCAACTCGATGCATGTGCGCAACCTGCGCTGCATGCACGACGCGCCGCAGGACGTGCTGATCGAGGCCTACTCCGAGGAGGAGTACTGGCAGGACCTGCTGAAGGTGACCGGCGGCCTCACCGACGAACACCTGGCGCGGCTGGTGATCCGCCACAGCGCCGGCTGCCGGCCCTGGATGCGCCGCCACGGCGTGCATTTCCAGCCGCCGCTGTCGGGCGCGCTGCATGTGGCGCGCACCAACGCCTTCTTCATGGGCGGCGGCAAGGCGCTGGTCAACGCCTACTTCCGCAGCGCCGAGAAGCTGGGCGTGGAGGTGCGCTACGACACCACGGTGGAGAAGGTCGAGCTCGACGCCGACAAGCGTTTCGTCGCCGCCATCACCTCGACCGGCCAGCGCATCGAGGCGCGCGCCTGCGTGATGGCCTGCGGCGGGTTCGAGTCGAACATTCCCTGGCAGCGCGAGGCCTGGGGCCAGAACGAGCGCGGCGAGTGGCCGGCCGAGAACTTCCTGATCCGCGGCACCCGCTTCAACCAGGGCGTGCTGCT
>JAKONS010000522.1 GCA_022701845.1 Burkholderiaceae bacterium | reverse complement strand
CCTGCTGTCGCCGCCGATGCGCGGCTTCATGGACGCGGCGCCAGCGATGCGCGACGCCTACGACGACCTGCGCGCCCACCAGTTCGGCTTCATCGCGGGCATGCGGGCGGCGCTCGGCGGCGTGCTCGACCGCTTCAAGCCGAGCGAGCTCGAAGGCCGGCTGACCCAGCGCTCCGGCCTGCGCTCGCTGCTGCCCGGCAGCCGCAAGGCCGCCATGTGGGAGGTGTTCACCGAGCACTACGCCCAGATCAGCACCGAGGCCGAGGACGACTTCCACAGCCTCTTCGGCAAGGCCTTCCTGAAGGCCTACGAGGAGCACATCGCCCAGCTGCAGAAAGGCGACGACCGATGAACGCCCTCCACCCGGCCGCCGTCGCCGCGCCCGCGATCGAGCTCGCCATCCTGTCGCGCCCCGGCGGCCGCGACTACAACGAGGATGCCTGCGGCCACTGGCATTCCGACCGGCACCTGTGCTGCGTGGTGGCCGACGGCGCCGGCGGCCACGGCGGCGGCGACATCGCCGCGCGCATCGCGGTGCGGCACATCATCGAACGCTTCGCCGCCGCTCCCGTCATGGCGTCCGACGCGGTGCACGCGCTGCTGCTCGACACCAACGCCACCGTCATCCGCCACCGCGCCGACGGCGCCGCCCAGGCCCAGATGCACAGCACCGTGGTCGGCCTGTTCGTCGACCTGGAGCATGCCCGGGCGCTGTGGGGCCATGCCGGCGATTCGCGGCTGTACCTGTTCCGCGACGGCCGCATCGCCCAGCGCACCCGCGACCACAGCGTGGTGCAGTCGATGGCCGACGCCGGCCTGCTGCAGCCGGAACAGATGCGCACCCATCCGCGCCGCTCGGAACTGCTGTCGGCCCTGGGCAGCGAACCCGAGCACCTGCACCTCGGCGCCGCGCCCGAGGCCTGCGCGCTGCAGGCCGGCGACGTGTTCCTGCTGTGCACCGACGGCCTGTGGGAATACGTCGACGACGACGAGCTGTGCGCCACCCTGGCCGACGCCGCCCATCCGCAGGCCTGGCTGGCCACGCTGGAGCAGTGCGTGCTGCGCAACGCCGCGGCGGCCGGCAAGGCGCGCCACGACAACTTCAGCGGCGTCTCGGTCTGGATCGGCTGAGGAGCGCCCGCCATGCCCCAGCAAGTCTGCACCTCCGCCCTGCTCATGTGCACCTTCGGCGTGGCGCCCTCGGTGTTCTCGGCCACGCCGCACATGGTGAAAACCAGCAACCTCGATGCCGGTGTCATCACCGACAACGTGCCGATGCTCAACATCAAGCCCTTCGGCATGTGCAACTCGCTGGCCAACCCCACGGTGGCAGCGGCCACCACCGCCGCGCTCGGCGTGCTGACCCCGATGCCCTGCCTGCCGGTGTTCCCCGCGCCCTGGGTGCCGGGCGTGCCGACGGTGCTGATCCAGAACATTCCCGCGCTCGACAATACCTGTAAGCTGATGTGTGCATATGCGGGTGTCGTCAGCATCTCCTTCCCCGGGCAAGTCACCCACCAGATCCCCTGATCGACCCCGATCGACCTGATTCGCACCCTATGACCTGGCACAACAAAGTCATCTGGACGGAGGGCATGTTCCTCCAGCCCCAGCACTTTCAGCAGCACGACCGCTTCCTGTCGCTGCAGGCGCACCTGCGCTTCGGCGCGCAGCTGGGCTACGGCTGGGGCTTCAACACCGTGGCCCTGGACACCGCCGCCCTCACCCTCGGCAAGATCGCCCTGGCCGGCGCCAGCGGCGTGCTGCCCGACGGCCTGGTGTTCGACGTGCCCGGCCAGGACGCGGCACCCGCCGCGCTCGACATCGGCGCCGACGTGCGCGACGAACTGGTGGTGCTCGCCGCGGTGCTGCAGCGCCCCGGCGTGGCCGAAACCGACGCCGAGGCCGACACCGGCGCCATGCCGCCGCGCTACCACGCGGCCGAGGTCGACGTGGCCGACACCAACGTCACCGGCGAGCGGGTGGCGCCGATCCAGGTCGGCCGCGTGCACCTGCGGGTGATGCTGGCGCGCGATGCGCAGGAGGGCTACGCCACCCTGGGCCTGGCCCGCATCGTCGAGCGCCGCGCCGACAACCGGCTGGTGCTCGACCCGACCTTCATCCCGCCCACCCTGCACGCCGGCGGCAACGACACCCTGGCCTCCTATTTGCGCGAGGTGCACGGCCTGCTGAACCAGCGCGGCGAGGCGCTGGCCGCGCGCCTGGCGCAGCCCGGCCGCGCCGGCGTGGGCGAGATCTCCGACTTCCTGATGCTGCAGACCATCAACCGCGCCGATCCGCTGTTCGCCCAGCTGCGGCAGACCTCGGTGCTGCATCCGCGCGACCTGTATTTCGCCTGCGTGTCGCTGGCCGGCGAGCTCAGCACCTTCCGCGAGCGGCGCCGCCCGGCGAACCTGCCGTCCTATCTGCACGACGACCCGGTGCGCTGCTTCAAGCCGCTGATGGACGACCTGCGCCAGAGCCTGTCGATGGTGATGGAGCAGACCGCCATCCCGATCGAGCTGCAGGACCGCAAATACGGCATCCGGGTGGCGATCATTCCCGACGTGGAGCTGCAGCGCACCGCCCAGTTCGTGCTGGCGGTGGCCGCGCAGATCCCGGGCGACGCCCTGCGGGCGCGCTTCCCGACGCAAGTGAAGATCGGCACCGTCGACCGTATCCGCGACCTGGTCAACCTGCAGCTGCCGGGCGTGGCGCTGCGGCCGCTGCCGGTGGCGCCGCGGCAGATTCCCTATCACGCGGGCTACAACTATTTCGAGC
>JAKONS010000515.1 GCA_022701845.1 Burkholderiaceae bacterium | reverse complement strand
GCCACCCTGCCGCCGGTGCGCGGCCAGCAGGAGCATTTCATCGTCGTCGCCGAGCGCCTGGCCGCCATGGACGCGATGGGCATCGACATGGAGGTGCTGTCGATCAACCCGTTCTGGTACCGCCAGTCGCGCGAGAACGTCGAGGCCATCTGCCGGCTGCAGAACGAGAAGATGGCCGAGCTGTGCCGCCAGCGGCCCGACCGCTTCGGCGCCTTCGCCTCGCTGGCGCTGCAGTTCCCGGATCTGGCGGTGGCGCAGCTGGAAGACGCGGTGAAGCGGCTCGGCCTGCTGGGCGCGGCCATCGGCGGCAGCGTGGCCGGCGAGGATTTCTCCGAGCCGCGTTTCCACCCGGTCTGGGCCAAGGCCGAGGAGCTCGGCGTGACGCTGTTCATCCACCCGCAGAGCACGCCCGAACTGGCCAAACGCTTCAAGGGCAACGGCTGGATGTCGAACGTGATCGGCAACCCGCTCGACACCACCATCGCCCTGCAGCATTTCATCTACGAAGGCGTGCTCGACAAGTTCCCGCGGCTGAAGATCTGCGCCGCCCACGGCGGCGGCTACCTGGGCATGAACGCGCCGCGGATGGATTTCAGCTGCTATGTGTCGCCCACCAACTGCAACCCGGCCATCGTGCTGAAGAGGCGGCCCAGCGACTACATCCGCCAGCTGTATTTCGACGCCCTGGTGTTCACCCCGGAAGCCCTGCGCCACTTGGTGGCCGAGGTCGGTGTGAGCCAGGTGGTGCTGGGCACCGACCACCCGATTCCCTGGGAGACGCATCCGGTCGACCATGTGATGAACACGCCCTCGCTGAGCGATGCCGACCGGGTGGCGATCCTGGGCGGGAACGCGGCGCGGATGCTGGGGCTGCGGCCGGGGGGTTGACGGCCGGGGCGCCGGGCCGTGACCGCTAGGTCACCCGTGTCGAATCGATCGCCTCCACCCACTCCTGGCCGCCGCAGCGCTCGCATCGGTGGCGGCCGGCGGCGAGTTCGAAGACGGCGGCGCAGCGGGTGCAGGCCTGCGCTCCGGCCTGCTCGACCGTCTCGGACTTTTGCTGGAACACCTTGGGCAGCACCGGCAGGCCGGGCCTGACCTCGTCGTCGGGGTAGTAGTAGAAGCTCAGCACGCCGTTGGTCTCGAGGATCGCGGTCTTCACCTGGCCGACATGCTCGATGCTCTGCTGGCGCATCTCGGCGAAGAACTCGTCCTCGGCATAGCCGGTGTGGTCGCCGTGCAGCACGAATCGGCCGTCCTCGATCACATAGAGCGGTTTGCCTTCCAGCAGATCCTCGAAGCGGCCGCTGCGCGCGGCCAGCCAGGTGATGCCGCGGTAGAACAGCAGGATGGTGCTGAAGACCACCACCGCCGGCAGGATGGCGATCTGGTCGTTGAACATCGGGTCGCCGGCGGCCGAGCCCATGCCGATCACGATGGCCACCTCGAAGATCGACAGCTGCCGTATGCCCTTCTTGCCCGACATGCGCAGGAAGACCAGGATCACGGTGAACATGATCAGGGTGCGGATGCAGATCTCGAGCGCGAAGCCCCAGTCGAGGTCGTGGATGAAAAGTTTCTCGAAATCCATGGTGCGCAGGCGCCTGTGTCGAAGGGAGGAAACGGCACCGACTGCCGTCGGCGGACGAAGAGAGAACCGTTTCGCAACTTAGCGCCTGCGGCCGGCCCGTCGCGTAGGCGGCGACCCTGCCCGCGGCGGTATTCGCCCCCGGTTCGCCGGGTCCGATCGCGCCGGCGGCGCGCTCAGTACACGTCGCGCCGGTAGCGGCCGGAGGCGATCAGCTCGTCCAACCCGTCCTGGCCGAGCACTTCGGCCAGCACCGCGTCGACGCCGGGCGCCATGCCGCCGAGGCTGCCGCAGACATACAGGCAGGCGCCGTCGCCGAGCCACTGCGCCAGCGCGGCGGCTTCCCCGCGCAGGCGGTCCTGCACATAGACCCGCTCGGCCTGGTCGCGCGAGAAGGCCAGGGTGGTCTTCTCCAGCATGCCGGCGGCCTGCCAGGCGGCGATCTCCTCGGTGAAGAAGGCGTCGCGGGCGGCCTGCCGTTCGCCGAAGACGAACCAGTTGCGCCTGCGCCCGGCCGCGATGCGGGCCTGCATCTGGGCGCGCAGGCCGGCATAGCCGGAGCCGTTGCCGACGAAGATCGCCGGCGCGTCGTCGTCGGTCGGCGCGAAGGCCGGGTTGTCGACCAGCCGCAGCCGCACCGCGCTGCCGAGCGCCGCATGGACCGTCAGCCAGCCGGAGCCCAGGCCCAGGCGGCCGTCGCGCCGCACCTGCCGCACGAACAGGCGGACGCGGCCTTCGGCGGGCAGGGAGGCGACCGAATAGCGGCGGGTGGGGATGGGTGGTGCCGCGCGCCGGGCGCGGGCTGCGGAGGCGGTGCCGGCGCCGGCGTCCGTGTCGCCGTCGGCGGGCCCCGGCGCGATCTCCGCCAGCGCGCCGGCCCGCCAGGTGGCGGGCGGGTGGGCGGTCGGCGCCAGATCGATGCGGAACAGCGGGTCGCCCAGGCTGCCCGGGTTCAGGTGCTCGCGGTCGACCAGCCGCCATTCCTGCAGCGGCGCTTCGGCGGCGGCGAGCAGCGCGGACGAGCCCGGCGCCATGGTGCCGCCGAGCGTTTTCTGCAGCGCCGCCGCCCAGCGCTCCAGCGCGGCGGGGTCGGCGTCGTCCATCTCGATCGTCGGGAACAGGCGGGTGGCGCCGGCCGACTCCAGCGCGTGGTCGAGCGTGTGGCCGAAGCCGCAGAACTGCCGGTAGTGGCGGTCGCCCAGGGCCAGCAGGCCGTAGCGCAGCTGCGGCAGCGACGCCGCCGACAGCTGCGCCAGCGCGTGGGCGGCCTTGCGCGCGCCGTCGGGCGCCTCGCCTTCGCCGAAGGTGGCGGCCACCAGCAGGCACCGGCGCACATGGCGCAGCCGCTCGGCATCGACCTGCGCCAGCGGCAGCACCGTCACCGGCACCCCGGCCGAGCGCAGCAGCGCCGCGCTGCGCAGCGCGATGCCCTCGGCGGTGCCGGTCTGGCTGGCGTGGGCCACCAGCACCAGCTCCGGCGGCGCCGCGCCCGCGGCTCCCGCGAGGGCCGACACCGGCGGCGCGCTGGCGGCCAGCGCGGCCTGCTGCAGCGCGACCGCGCGCTTCTTGCGGCGGCGGTCCAGGTAGAGCATCCAGCCGGTGACCGCGAACAGCGGCAGCATCGCCGCCGCCAGCAGGTTGACGATGCGCCCCGCCAGCCCGAAATAGGTGCCGGTGTGCAGCGGATAGACCAGGGTCAGGGCGCGCTGGCCGGCGCTGCGCTCGGCATGGCGGTCGTCCGGGCCGATGCCGGTGCCGTCGAGCGCCACCGTCATGCGGTTGCGCGCCCGGGTGTGCGGCGCGCCGTGGTCGAGCCAGGTGAAGGTGACCGCGTTGCCGCCCGCGGCCGGCAGCCGCAGGTTGACCTCGGCCCAGCCGCCGGCGGCCTGCGCGCGCTGGGCGAAGGTGGCCCAGGCCGCGCCGATGTCGGCGGCCGGGGCGTCGGCCGCAGGCGCTGTCTGGCGGCCGGCGCCCTCGGCGCGCATCGCCTGGCGCGCCGGCAGCGCACTGCCGGCGGCGCGGTCGATCGGGCCGCGGATCCAGTCGAAGGCCCAGTACAGGCCGGTGGCGGTCAGCATCAGGTAGACCACCAGGGCGAGCGTGCCGGCCACCGAATGCAGGCTCCAGAGGAACGCCCGCCCCTTCAGCGCCGGGTCGAAGGTGAACCAGGCGCGCCAGCTCGTCGCCTTGCGCGGCCAGCGCAGGTACAGGCCCGACAGCGACAGCAGCAGCAGCGATGCCGCCAGCACGCCGCCGACCAGCTTGCCGTCCTCGCGCGGCAGCAGCAGCCAGCGGTGCAGGCGCTCCACCCAGGCGAAGAACGGCTCGGCCCGCAGCGGCGGCAGCACCGTGCCGTCGGACGGATCGACCCAGACCGTGTCGCCCCGGCGCGCGCCGGGCGCCGGCTGGAACACGACGCGG
>JAKONS010000513.1 GCA_022701845.1 Burkholderiaceae bacterium | reverse complement strand
TGCAGCCCAGCACCAAGGTGTCCATCTGGCCCAGCTCCTCTCCGAACGCTTGCGGCCCGCCCATCGCACCGATGTACCGGGCGACCAGTTCGTACGTCGTGTCTGCTGGCGCATTCGCCGGCAGCCGCACGTCCTCTTCGATCGCGGTGGCCAGTCCATCGCACGGCTGGACGACGACGTCGCCACGGCCGGACAGCGACGCGAGCAGGGCGGCGAATTTCGCACTGCCGACGGTGCCGCGGGTTCCGATCACGCCGACCCGGCCGGTGCGGGTGTTGGCCAGCGCCGGTTTGACCGCCGGCTCGGTTCCCACCAGTGCCAGATCCGTATGTGTAGCCCGCAAGAGGTGGATCGCGGCAGTGGTCGCGGTATTGCATGCCACCACCAGCGCCTTGATTCCGTGACGCGACCGCAGGCCGACCGTCACGGCGGACGCGCGGTCGATCGTGTAAGCCTCGCCGCGCTCGCCATAGGGCGCATAGCCGCTGTCTGCAAGATAGACGAAACGTTCGTGCGGCAGTTCGGCACGCAGCGCCCGAAGCACGCTCAAGCCGCCGATGCCGCTGTCGAAGATGCCGATCGGCGCATCGGCCGACGGTGCCGGAACGCTCGTGTCATGCAGTTGCGAGGGCCTGCACTGCTGTGTCGGGGGGGCATCTGGGTATGAGGACATAGGCTAACGAAATTATCCGCCACCCGTTCGGCGGCCATGCGCGGTGCGGCTCGCGTTAGGTTCGCCGGACGGCTGGGTCGGATTGCCGCGCAACGGCGATGTTTACGCTTCCATCGACTTGTGTCACCATGTATCCGGGAGCCATGAACGTTTTCGACCAACTTCTTTCTCAACTCGCCATCACGATGCGTTCGGACGACCGGCCGGCGGCCGTCATGCAGATCGCCTTCGAGACGAAAGCGGCGCTGGATGCGGAATTCGGCCTGGGCAATCGACGCTCTGTCAGCATTACCCGGTTGATGCTGCGGCTGTCGCAGCCTCAGGCCCGGCGTCAGCATGTCGACACGGTCTATCGCATGGCCGAATTGTTGGCCGCGACGTCGAACGATCTGAACCGCAGTCTGGGCAAGGCGTTCAGCGCCCGCGGGATCGATTTCTTCGACAGCTTGCCGCGTGATGATCAGCCGAGGCCGATCCGCTGAAGGTCCCCCCGCCCACGCTTCTTGCTTTCCGACGCCGCTTCTGTGCGATCGCCGCAGCGCTTAAGCTCGCAGGTTGCTTAACCAGCTTCGGTGCGTCGGCTGCCGTCGACGTGACCCCACCCTTCCACATTGCATCTACAGGGCAACAAAGTGACAACTTCTGAATTCCGCATCGAAAAAGATACCTTCGGCCCGATCGAGGTACCCGCAGACAAGTTGTGGGGTGCGCAGACGCAGCGTTCGCTGCAGAACTTCGACATCTCCGGCGAGCGCCAACCGGTGGAGATCATCAAGGCCCTCGCCCAGGTCAAGCGGGCGTCCGCGGTGGTCAACCACGCGCTCGGCCTGCAGGACCAGAAGAAGACCGAAGCCATCGCGGCCGCGGCCGACGAAGTCATCGCCGGCAAGCACCCGGGCGAGTTTCCGCTGGTGGTGTGGCAGACCGGTTCGGGCACCCAGACCAACATGAACGTCAACGAGGTGCTCGCCAACCGGGCCAGCGAACTGCTCGGCGGCGAGCGCGGCGAGTCGCGCTCGGTGCATCCGAACGACGACGTCAACCGCAGCCAGTCGAGCAACGACGTCTTCCCGACGGCGATGCATGTGGCGGCTGTCGAGGCAGTCACTCACAAACTGCTGCCGGCGATCGTCAAGCTGCGCGCCACGCTGGAGCAGAAGGCCCAGGAATTCGACGGCATCGTGAAGATCGGCCGCACCCATCTGCAGGATGCGACACCGCTGACCCTGGGCCAGGAAATCTCCGGCTGGGCGGCGCAGCTCGCCCATGGTGAAAAGCATGTGCGCGACACCTTGCCCCATCTGTGCGAACTGGCGCTGGGCGGCACCGCCGTCGGCACCGGGCTGAACGCACCGAAGGGTTATGCGGAAGGCGTCGCCGCCGAAATCGCCCGCCTGACCGGCCTGCCGTTCGTGACCGCTCCGAGCAAGTTCGAGGCGCTGGCGTCGGTCGATGGCCTGGTGTTCGCGCACGGCGCGCTCAAGACGCTGGCCGCCAGCATGATGAAGATCGCCAACGACGTGCGCTGGCTCTCCAGCGGCCCGCGCAGCGGCATCGGCGAGCTGAGCATTCCCGAGAACGAGCCGGGTTCGTCGATCATGCCGGGCAAGGTCAACCCGACCCAGAGCGAAGCGGTGACGATGCTGGCCGCGCAGGTCTTCGGCAACGACGTGGCGATCAATTTCGGCGGTGCGTCCGGCAACTTCGAGCTGAACGTGTTCCGGCCGATGGTGGCGCACAACTTCCTGCAGAGCGTTCGTCTGCTGGCCGACGGCATGGTCAGTTTCAACGACCACTGCGCCATCGGCATCGAGCCGAACCGTGACCGCATCGCCGAACTGGTGTCGCGTTCGCTGATGCTGGTGACGGCGCTCAACACGCACATCGGCTACGACAAGGCGGCCTACATCGCCAAGAAGGCGCACAAGGAAGGCAGCAGCCTGCGCGAGGCGGCGGTGGCCTCGGGTCACCTGACCGGCGAGCAGTTCGACCAGTGGGTGGTGGCCGCCGACATGGTCGGTCGATAAGGCCGCTTGCCCGGCAACGCTCTGCACGGGAGCGTTGCCGTTTCTCTGCCGGGCGCGGTCAGTGCTGTTTGCCGGGATGGCTGTTCATCAGCCGGTCGGTATAGGCGATGGCCATTGCGGACAGCAGGAAGGCGATATGGATCACCGTCTGCGCGATCAGCACCCGGTCGGTGTAGTTGTCGGCATTGATGAAGGTCTTGAGCAGATGGATCGAACTGATGCCGATGATCGACAGGCCCAGCTTGACCTTTAGTACCGACGCGTCGACATGGCCCAGCCATTCGGGCTGGTCGCGCTGGCCTTCAAGCCCCAGGCGGCTGACGAAGGTTTCGTAGCCGCCGATGATCACCATGATCAGCAGGTTGGAGATCATCACCACGTCGATCAGCGCCAGCACCACCAGCATGATGATGGTCTCGTTGAGCGAGGTCGGCAGGACGTCGGTCTTGTAGCCGATGCTGGTCACCAGCGCCTGCAGTGCCGCCTTACTGCCGAACACCGCTTCGACCAGGTGCGTCAGCTCGACCAGGAAATGCATCACGTACACCATCTGCGCCACGATCAGGCCGAGGTAGAGCGGCAGCTGCAGCCAGCGGCTGGCGAAGATCAGGGTCGGCAGGGGGCGCAGCGCGGATGGGCGTTTTACCGGGTCGGTCATGGGGGGCTTCGTTGTCGCAGTGCGGTTGGGGGAGTTGCAATTTTAGGCGGCGGTGGGCGGTGCGCTCTGCAAAAATGCGGTCGATGCCACGCCGGATGGTCAGTGATGCGTAAGTGCCATTGGTCACAGTCCGGCCGCGAAACGAACCGTCCAGGAGACAAAAATGAGCGCCGTGCCTTCTTCATCCATCGAATCCGTCCTCGTCGAGAACCGGGTGTTCCCGCCCCCGGCAGCAGCGTCGCAGGGCGCGCGCATCGCCGGCATGGACGCCTACACCCGGCTCGCCGACGAAGCGCGAGCCGACCCGGATGCCTTCTGGACCCGCCTGGCGCGGAAAAATCTTGCGTGGACGCGCCCCTTCACCAAGACCCTCGACGAATCGAACGCACCGTTCTTCGAATGGTTCGCCGACGGCGAGCTGAACGCATCGGCCAACTGCCTGGATCGCCACATGGGCACGCCGGTCGAGCACAAGACCGCCATCGTCTTCGAATCCGACGACGGCCGGGTCAGCCATGTCAGCTACCGGGAACTGCTGACCCGGGTCAGCCGCTTCGCCAGCGCACTGCAGGCCCAGGGCATCGCCAAGGGCGACCGGGTGGTGCTGTACATGCCGATGGGCATCGAGGGTGTGGTGGCCATGCAGGCCTGCGCCCGCATCGGCGCGACGCATAGCGTGGTGTTCGGCGGGTTCTCCGCCAAG
>JAKONS010000512.1 GCA_022701845.1 Burkholderiaceae bacterium | reverse complement strand
CCCGCTCCTCCTTCACCAGCCGGTCGAGCGCCGCCGCGCTGCCGGGCAGGGCGATGTTGCCGCTGGCGGCGAACTGGGCGCGCAGGCTCTCGCTGCCAAGCGCCTTCTGCATCGCGGCGTTGAAGCGCGCCACCGCTTCGGGCGGGGTGCGGGCGGGCGCGAACACCGCGAACCAGTTGCTGGCGGCGAAGCCCGGCAGGCCGGCCTCGCGCATCGTCGGCAGATCGGGCAGCACCGATTCGCGCTCGGTGCCGGTGGTGGCGACCGCGCGCAGCGCGCCGGCCCTGACCTGGCCCAGCACCGTGGGCACCGAGTCGAACAGCAGGTCGATGGTGCCGCCGGCCAGGTCGGTGAGGGCGGGCGTGGTGCCCTTGTAGGGGATGTGGCGCAGCTGGATGCCGGCGGCCTTCTGGAAGGCGGCGGCGGCCAGGTGGGTGTTGGAGCCGTTGCCGGCCGAGCCGATGGTGAGCTCGTTCGGCCGCTGGCGGGCATGCTCCAGCAGCTCGGCCAGGCTGCGGTCGGGCAGGCCCTTGCGCGCCAGCAGCACATAGCCGAAGCGGGCCACCGCGCCGACCGGCACGAAATCCTTTTCCGCGTCGTAGGGCAGGTTGGGCATCAGCACCGGGTTGATGACGAAGTTGGCGGCGCTGCCCAGCAGCAGGGTGTAGCCGTCGGGCTCGGCGCTGGCGACCGCGCGCGAGGCGATGGCGCCGCCGGCGCCGGGCCGGTTGTCGACCACCACCGGCTGGCCGAGCGGCGCGGCGACGGCCTGGGCCAGGGCGCGCGCCACGAAGTCGCTACCGCCGCCGGCGGCGAAGCCGACCACCAGGCGCGGCGGCCGCTCGGGCCAGCCGGCCGCCCGGGCGGAGCCGGCGGGCAGCAGCGCGGCGCAGGCGGTGGCGGCACCGGCGGCGAGGACGCGGCGGCGGTCGGTGCGGGTGGTGCGGATGGGGCGTGGCGCGGTGGCGGCGTTGGTCATGGCGTGTTGTCTCCGGTGGCGGTGGGCGGGTGGGCGGTCGTCGGGTCGGGCGCGGTGTCGGCCGCGGGCTCGGGCGCGGACTCGGCCGCAGCGTCGGGCAACGCATCGGCAAACGCGGCGCCGCTGCCGAACAGCGCGGCCACCGCGTCCGGCGCATAGCCCAGCTCGGCCAGCACCTCGGCGGTGTGCTGGCCGATATGCGGCGCGGGCAGCCGCACCGTGGGGTCCAGGCCGGTCATCGACACCGTCGGCCGGATGGCGCGGATGCTGCCCTGGGTGGGGTGCTCGGCCGGCTGCACCAGCCCGACGTCCTGCAGATGCGGATCGGCCAGCAGCGACTCCAGCGTGTGGCAGGGCATGCAGGGAATGTCGTGCGCCAGCAGCAGCGCGATCACCGCGTCGGTGTCGCGCTGCGCCAGCAGTTCGGCGCGCAGCGCGAAGAAGGCGGCGATATGGTCGATGCGCGCCAGCGCGGTGGCGAAGCGCGGGTCGGCCGCCAGGTCGGGCCGGCCCAGCGCGATGAACAGCTGGTGCACCTGCGCGTCGGTGTTGGTGGTGATGCAGACATGGCCGTCGCGGGTGCGCACCGGCCGCGCGTTGGCATCGAGCAGGCGGCGGTCGCCGAGCGGGCCGGTGGGCGGCTCGAAGCTGTGGCCGTACAGGTGTTCGCCCAGCAGCAGCGCCACATAGCTCTCGAACATCGGCACCTCGATCGTGCGGCCGGCGCCGTCGCGTTCGCGGCCGAACAGGGCGGCCAGCAGGGCGTGCGCCACCATCAGCCCGGCGGTGCGGTCGACCACCACATAGGGCACGTAGCGCGGCTCGCCGGCGGCGCCGCCCAGCAGGCTGGCCAGGGCGGTGCCCCCCTGCAGGATCGAGTCGTATGCGGGCCGGCCGGCATAGCGCCCGCCGCTGCCGAAGCCGACCACCCCGCAATACACCAGCCGCGGATGGCGGGCGGTGAGCGTGGCCGCACCCAGGCCCAGCCGCTCGATGGCGGCGGGGCGCATGTTGTGCAGGAACACGTCGGCGGTGTCGACCAGCCGCAGCAGCGCCTCGCGCCCCGCCGGCTGCTTCAGGTCGAGCGACACGCTGCGCTTGTTGCGATTCATGTGCATGAACTTGCCCGACATGCCCGGGGTGCGCGAACGCCCGGAGATCCAGCGGATCACGTCGCCGGATCTCTCCTCGACCTTGATCACCTCGGCGCCGTAGTCGGCCAGCACCTGGGTGGCGTAGGGGCCGACCACGGCCGAGGTGAGATCGACCACGCGGATGCCGGCCAGCGGCAGGCCGGCGGGGCGGGGAGGGGCTGTCGGGCGCTCCATGAATAGTTGATCCAGTCCACGAAGTAGTTTACGATTTCAACTAATTTAAAGCATCGCGAGCGACATGCACACCAGAATTACCCGACTGCTCGGCATCCGCCACCCCATCGTCCAGGCCGGCATGAGCTGGGCCTCCTCCAGCGCGGCGCTGCCCGCCGCCGTCTCCAACGCCGGAGCGCTCGGCGTGCTGGCCGCCGGGCCGCTGCGCACCGGCGATTTCGCCGGCGTGCTCGACCAGCTGGCCGCGGCCACCGACCGGCCCTACGCGGTCAACATCCCGCTCTACCGCGCCGGCGCCGCCGAGATCCTCGACGCGATGCATGCGCGCCGGGTGCCGGTGGTGATCGCCTCGCAGGGCGGCCCCAAGGCGCATCTGCCGCGCTTTCGCGACATCGGCTCGATCTGGATCCAGGTGGTCTCCACGCTGGAGCATGCGAAGAAGGCGGCCGACGCCGGCGTCGACGCGCTGGTGGTGGTGGGCGGCGAGGCCGGCGGCCATCCGCCGGCCAACGAGGTCAGCACCCTGGTGACGGTGCGCCGGGTGCTGCAGGAGATCGACATCCCGGTGATCGCCGGCGGCGGCGTGGCCGACGGCTGGGGCATCGCCGCGCTGCTGGCGCTGGGCGCCGACGCGGTGCAGCTGGGCACCCGCTTCCTGCTCACGCCCGAGGCCGCGGTGCACGACAACTACAAGCAGGCGGTGCTGGCCGCCGACGTGCACGACACCGCCCTGGTCGGCCGCCGCACCCTGCCGGTACGCGGGCTGCGCAACGCGTTCGCGCAGGCCATCTTCGACGCCGAGCGCGACCGCATGCCGCAGGAGGAATACGAGGCGCTGTTCAAGAAGAGCACCCTGAAGCAGGCCGCGCTCGACGGCGACGTGGCCTGGGGCAAGGTGGAGGCGGGCCAGTCCGCCGGCCTGGTCTCGCGCATCGTGCCGGCCGCCGAGGTGGTGGCGCAGCTGGTGCGCGAACTGGCCGAGGCCACCGGCCGGCTGCAGGCCATGAACGCCGACTGAGGCGTCGAAAAACGCACCCCCGAACAACATTCGAAGAGAGAGCTCCATGACCGATTCCACGACCGCCACCCCCGCATCCAGCCCGCTGCAGCACCTGCTGGTGGAAGACCGCGGCGCCGTCCGCATCCTCACCCTGAACCGCCCCGAGAAACACAACGCGCTCAACACCCGCCTGACGCAGGAACTGCTCGACAGCCTGCGCGCCGCCGACCGCGATCCGGCGGTCAACGCGGTGGTGCTGACCGGCGCCGGCAAGTCCTTCTGCGCCGGTGCCGACACCACCGAGTTCTCGGCGCTGACGCCCGACGATCCGCAGGCGGTCACCGCCCGCGCCGACCTCACCACCGCGCTGCACCTGGTGTT
>JAKONS010000500.1 GCA_022701845.1 Burkholderiaceae bacterium | reverse complement strand
TGCAGCCGCCCTCGTGGTCGCACTGGGCCGGCACCGACGCCTACGGGCGCGACGTGGCCTCGCAGCTGCTGCTGGGCGCGCGCACCTCGATCGCGGTGGGCGTGGTGGCGGTCGCCATCGGCATGCTGGCCGGCAGCGCCATCGGCCTGGCGGCGGCGGCGCGCAAGGGCTGGGTGGAAGACCTGCTGATGCGGCTCACCGACATCGGGCTGGCGTTCCCGGCGATCCTCACCGCCATCGTGCTGGCCGCGGTCTACGGGCCGGGCATCGGCAACGCGATGCTGGCGATCGGGCTCTACAACGTGCCGACCTTCGCCCGCATCGCCCGCGGCGCGGCCAACGCGGTATGGGCGCGCGATTTCGTGAAGGCCGCCCGCGCCACCGGCCGCGGGCGCTGGGCCATCGCCTGGTTCCATGTGCTGCCCAACGTGGCGCCGCTGCTGGTGGTGCAGGCCACGGTGCGCTTCGGCGTCGCCATCCTGGCCGAGGCGGCGCTGTCGTACCTGGGCCTGGGCACCCAGCCGCCGATGCCGTCCTGGGGCCGCATGCTGGCCGAGGCGCAGACGCTGATGGGCCAGGCGCCGTGGCTGGCAGTGGCTCCCGGCTGCGCCATCGCAGCCGCGGTGCTGGGCGTGAACCTGCTGGGCGACGGCCTGCGCGACCGGCTCGATCCGCGCCTGCTGCCGCGCTGACGCCGGGCGCCCTCCCCGCCTCCCCACCGACCCGGCGGGCGGCTAGCGCAGCGCTGCCAGCTCGGCTTGCGACATCCTGAGGGCGATGTCGCCCATGGCGCAGGTCAGCCGCAGCGCCTGGCGCAGCTCCTCTTCCCGCACCACCTCCGGCTGGTCGCCGGCCGACAGGATGTGGCGCACCCGCGATGCCGGCCGGTCGAAACCGGCCACCAGCCGCAGCGCCGGAATGCCGTGCCGGGCGAAATTCGCATGGTCGGAATTCGGCATCAGCGGCAGATGGCTGTCGGCCGGCACGCCCGACAGCGCCGCGGCGTCGGCCACGAAGGGCTGCAGGCCGGCGAAGTCGCTGACCAGCGCGGTCAGGCGGTCGTCGCCCGCCACCGTGTCGAGGTTGATGTTCAGCGCCAGCCGGTCGCGCTCGGCCGGGTCCATCGCCTGCAGGTACTGCGCCGAGCCGGCCAGCGCCCATTCCTCGGCCGAGAAGAAGCACACCCGCAGGCCGTGCGTCCGCGCCGATACCCGCGGCGCCAGGGCGCGCGCGGCGGCCAGCACCACCGACAGGCCGGTCGCGTTGTCGAGCGCGCTGCGGCCCAGGTCGTGGCCGTCCAGGTGGGCGCTGAGCACGATGGTGCGGCCGCTGCCGCCCGGCAGGTCGAGCAGCGCGATGCCGGCGCGGGCGTCGCGGATCTCCTCGCCGGCGATGCGCAGCCGCACCTGCGCGCCCGGGGCAGCGGCGAGGATGGCGCGGCAGGAGGCGTCGTCGATATAGGCCGCGGGAATGCCCGGGCCGTCGACCGCCCGGCCGGAGGAGCCCGACAGCAGGCCGCCGGGCGGCAGCGGGTTGGCCATCAGGAAGCCGATGGCGCCGCCCGCCACCGCCAGGTCGTACTTGCGGCGCCGGTGCAGGTGGCGCGAGGAGAACGGGTATTCGTGGCGCACCAGCACGATCCGGCCGCGCACCGCGTCGCCGGCGCGCTCGAAATCGTCGGTGCGGCCCTCGCCCAGGTCGAGCACCTCGCCCAGCAGGCCGTCGGCCGGCGTGTCGGCCGAGCGCAGCAGCGGATGGCAGGCCAGCGCCGCACCGCCCTCCAGCTGCAGGCTGGCCGCCAGGCAGCGCCAGCCGGCATAGGGCACCTCGATGCGGCGGCTCGGGCCGATGTCGCCCAGGCGGGCGACCGCCCAGGCCATGGCCGCGGCCTCGCCGGGCGTGCCGGCGAGGCGGCCGCCGAAATCGCAGATGGTGTGGAAGTCGGCCATCAGGGCCGGGTCGCGCCGGGCGGTGTCCAGCCAGGGGGTGTTCGTCTCGTTCATCGGTGCCGTCTCGTGTCGTCTCGTCTTGTTTCGGTCGTGTCTCGGTCGTGCCGATCAGGCCGGCTGTGCGCTCAGTCGAGCTTGATGTCGGCCTTGCGGACCACGTCCTGCCAGCGCACCAGGTCGGCCTTGACGATCTTCTGCAGCGCGGCGGGGCTGCCGTCGGCCGGTGCCGCCACGCCCACCGCGGCCATGCGGGCCTTGACCGCCGTGGTGTCCATCACCCGGGCCATGGCGCGCGACAGCGTCGCCTGCACCTCGCGCGGCGTGCCGGCCGGCGCCATCAGGCCCCACCAGCTCTCCACCGCCATGCGGGGCACGCCGGCTTCGGTGAAGGTCGGCACCGCGGGCGTGTCCTTCTGGCGGTGGTCGCTGCTGACCGCCAGCGGGCGCAGCTTGCCGGCCTGGAACAAGGCGCTGGCGCTGGCCATGGTGGTGAAGGAGGCGTCGATCTGGCCGGCGGCCAGGTCGGTGACCGAGGCCGAGGCGCCCTTGTAGGGCACATGGGTCAATTTCGCATCGCTGTTGATCATGAACAGCGCCGCCATCAGGTGGGTCAGCGAGCCGTTGCCGCCGGAGCCGATCGACAGCACGCCCGGCTCGGCCCTGGCGCGCCGCACCAGGTCGGCCACGCTGCGGATCGGCGACTTCTCGTTGACGAACAGGTAGGTGGGCGCGGTGCCCAGCAGGGCGATCGGCGCGAAGCCTTTTTCCGCGTCGTAGCGGGCCTTCTCGCGGTACAGCGCCGGCACGATGGTGAAAGGCACGTCGGCCAGCAGCAGGGTGTAGCCGTTGCCCGCGTCCTGCGCCACGAACTGGGTGCCGATCATCGAGCCGGCGCCGGCGCGGTTGTCGACGATCACCGGCTGGCCGAGCACCTTGCCCAGCTCGTCGCCGATGGCGCGTGCGATGACGTCGGAGCTGCCGCCGGGCGAATACGGCACCACGATATGCACCGGCTGCTCCGGCCAGGCGGCCCAGGCGGTGGTGGCGACGAGGGAGCTCAGCGCGACGGCTGCGATCAGGGAACGGCGGAAAAAGGTCATCACGGGCCTGCGGAGAAGTGGTGCCGCCGATTCTGGGCAGCCACCCGCCGCCGGACAAACGATGCATCGGCATGGGCTATTCCGCCGCGGAATAGCGCGCCGCCCCGGTCAGCCACCCGCGTTCAGCCGCACCGCCAGCGCCTGCACCCAGCCGGTGAAGGCCTCCAGATACGGCCCGCCCTGCAGCGGCCGCGGCTGCATCAGGTAGTAGCCGTAGCGGCCCGGCACCGATTCGCCGAAGGGCCGCACCAGCGCGCCGCCGGCCAGCGCCGGCTGCACCAGGCACAGCGGCACCACCGCCGCGCCCAGGCCGTGCAGCAGCGCCGGCATCAGCATCGAGAAGCCCTCGTATTCCGGCGCGTTGCGGCCGGGGCCGGCGAAGTCGGGCGCCACCTCGGCCTTCCATTCCTCCCAGCTGTAGCCGAGCTGGGCGCGCTTGAGCAGCGGCAACCGCTCCAGCGCCGCGATGCCGTCGACCGGCGAGCGCGCCAGCAGCGAGGGTGCCGCCACCATGCACATCTCGCGGCCGCAGAGATAGTCGCAACTCATGTTGGCGTGGCTGCCGGT
>JAKONS010000485.1 GCA_022701845.1 Burkholderiaceae bacterium | reverse complement strand
ACCGGTGCCAGCCTCGACATGTCCGCCGGCCCCGACGCCCGCGACAGCGACTTCGAGCGGTACTGAACACATGGCGGACGCCCCTGTCTCCACCGGCCCCTATGTCACCCTCGGGCTCGAAGGCGATATCTTCGCGATCCCGGTCGCGGCGGTGCTGGAAATCCTGGACAGCCGCCGCATCACGCGGCTGCCCGAGGCGCCGATGCATGTGCTGGGGCTGATCGACGTGCGCGGGCGCAGCGTGCCGGTGATGGACCTGCGCGCCTGCCTCGGCCTGCCGGACAGCGAGCCCACCGAGCACACCCGCATCCTGGTGCTCGACGTCGGCGGCGGCCGGGTGATCGGCCTGATGGTCGACCGCGTCTTCGAGGTCACGGCGCTGGATGGCGGCGGCATCGAGCCGCCGCCCGACCTCGGCGCGCCATGGCGGTCGGAGCACCTGCTCGGCGTCGGGCGGCAGGGCGAGGACTTCGTGCTGCTGCTCGATGTCGGCCGGCTGTTCTCCGCCGGCGAGATGAGCTTCTGATCCGGCCCCTTGGCCACCCCCATTCCAAAACGGAGCTGGCTCCATGAACCTCTCGGTCAAACTCAAACTGGCGGGTGGCTTCGGCCTGGTCATCGCCTTGTCGCTGGTGGCCGGCGGCGTCGCCTGGCACAACCAGCGGGCGATGCAGGCGACGATTCAGGATTTCGCCACCACCCGCGCGCAGCAGGCCCGCCTGCTCAGCGAAGTGCGCACCGGCCTGCTGGAAAGCGCGCTGGCGGAAAAGAACGCCATTTTGCTGTCCGAGGCCGGGCCGATCGAGCGGCAGGCCAACATCGTGCTGGAACAGCGCAGCACCGCGCTGCAGTCCTTGTCCGGCCTGCGGGCGATTTCGGATGTCGAGGCCCGGCGCATCCTCGACAGCCTGCAGGTGGCGCTGGATCGGTACCTGCCACTGCAGGATCAGGTGCGCACCGGCGCGCTGCAGAATTCCACCGTCCGCGCCCAGCGGCTGCTGGAGGAAGCGCGGCCGCTGCTGCAGAACCTGCGCGCCGGCTTGCCCAGGCTGCCGGCGGTGGCCTCGCTGAGCGACACGATCCTGGTGACGGATGCGGCCACCAAGGACGCGTTGCTCAGCAACTCGCTGAGCGAACTGGCCACCTATGTCCGCCAAGCCACCGATGGCCTGACGGCGATGCGCGCCCAGCGGGACGCGCTGCGTGGCCAGCCCGGCATGGACGCCGTCACGCCGCTGCTGGATCGCTGGATCGACTTGGTCGGCCGGGCCATGGAGATCGCCCGCGAGGGCGGTGTCATCACCGCCACCGACCTGTCCATCGGCGGAGCGCGGGCGGCGCGCGCCGAGGTGGACAAGCAGCTCGACGCCTTCGCCACCCTGTCACAGAGCCGTATGGACGAGGCCAGCGCGCTGGCGCTCCGCAACGCGGATGAAACGGGCACGGTGCTGATCCTGTCCCTGCTGCTGTCCACGCTTTGCGGCGCCGGCATCGCGCTGTGGCTGTCGCTCGGCATCAGCCGCGGCCTCGCCCAGGCGGTGTCGCTGACCCAGGCCGTGGCGGCGGGCGACCTGATCCGCACCGGTACCGTCCGCACCAGTGACGAGATCGGCCAGCTGATGGAGCAGATCAACCTGATGATCGCGCGCCTGCGCGGCGTGGTGAACGACGCGCTACAGGCCGCGGACAATGTGTCGTCGGGGAGCCAGGAGCTGTCGGCCTCGGCGGAGGAACTGTCGCAGGGTGCGACGGAGCAGGCGTCGTCCACCGAGGAGGCTTCCGCCTCGATGGAGGAGATGGCGGCCAACATCAAGCAGACCGCCGACAACGCCTCGCAGACCGAGAAGATCGCCCGCCAGTCGGCGACCGACGCGCAGGCCAGCGGCGAGGCCGTGGGGCGTGCCGTGCAGGCCATGCAGACCATCGCCGAGAAGATCACCATCGTGCAGGAGATCGCCCGCCAGACCGACCTGCTGGCGCTGAACGCGGCGGTCGAGGCGGCGCGCGCCGGCGAGCACGGCAAGGGCTTCGCGGTGGTGGCCTCCGAGGTGCGCAAGCTGGCCGAGCGCAGCCAGATGGCGGCCAGCGAGATCAGCGGGCTGTCGTCGCAGTCGGTGAAGGTGGCGCAGGAGGCCGGCACCATGCTGGCCCGCCTGGTGCCCGACATCAAGCGCACGGCCGAGCTGGTGGAGGAGATCAGCGCCGCCTGCCGCGAGCAGGATATCGGCGGCGAGCAGGTGAACCAGGCGATCCAGCAGTTGGACAAGGTGACGCAGCAGAACGCCTCGGCCTCCGAGCAGATGTCGGCGACGTCGGAGGAGCTGGCGGCGCAGGCGGAGCAGCTGCAATCCAGCATCGCCTATTTCCGCACCGAGGCGCGCGGCGTGGCGATGGAGCCGGTGCGGCATGTGCCGGTGGCGCAGCCGGCGCAGCGCGCGCAGGTGGCGGCCCGCAGCATGGCCAAGCGCCCGGCCCACGCGCCGCGCGCCAGGCCCCGCCCCGCCGCCACCGGCGCCAGCCTCGACATGTCCGCCGGCCCCGACGCCCGCGACAGCGACTTCGAGCGGTTCTGAGCCCATGGCGCTGGGCATGGTGGATGGTCTCGACCGGTTGCGGGACGCCGACTTCCTGCGCCTGGCGCGGTTCATTGAGGAGTACAGCGGCATCAAGATGCCGCGCAGCAAGCAGACCATGCTGGAGGGGCGGCTGCGCAAGCGCGTGGCCGCCACCGGCTGCCACGACCTGCGCGACTACTGCGCCCACCTGTTCGAACGCGACGGGCTGGCGCAGGAGACGGTGGCGCTGATCGACGTCGTCACCACCAACAAGACCGAGTTCTTCCGCGAGCCGGAGCATTTCCGCATCCTGACCGAGCAGGTGGTGCCCGCCCTGCTGAAGGCGGCGCCGCCCGGCCGCAGGCCGGCGCTGAAGGTCTGGAGCGTCGCCGCCTCCACCGGGGCCGAGCCCTATACGCTGGCGATGGTGCTGGATGCCGCGGCCGCCCAAGGCCGC
>JAKONS010000456.1 GCA_022701845.1 Burkholderiaceae bacterium | reverse complement strand
TACACCGTCAACCCCAGCCTCTACAAGCTGAAGTACGACCCGGTGCGCGACATCACCCCGATCGGCCAGATGTCGGCCGGCCCGCTGCTGGTGGTGGTGAACCCGAAGTCGTCGATCCGCACCATGGCCGATCTGGCCGCCGCGGCGCGCGCACGGCCGGGGCAGGTCAGCTATGCGTCTTCGGGGCAGGGCAGTGCGCTGCACCTGGCCGCCGCGCAGTTCGCCCGGCGTGCCGGGGTGCAGATGAACCACATTCCGTACAAGGGCGGCGGTGCGGCGCTGACCGATGTCATGAGCGGGCAGGTCGACACCTATTTCGCGGCCACCGCCAGCGCGCTGCCGCATGTCGAGGGCGGCCGGCTGCGCGCCCTGGCGGTGACCACCGCCGAGCGCATTCCCTCGCTGCCCGACGTGCCGACGGTGGCCGAGTCCGGCTACCCCGGCTACGACGTGACCCTGTGGTACGGCCTGATCGGCCCGAAGGGCATGCCGGCGGAGATCGCCCAGCGCATCAACCGCGAGGTCGGCCGCATCCTGCTGCTGCCCGCCACCGCCGAGAAGTTCAAGGCCGACGGCGCGGTGCCGGCCGGCAGCACGCCGCAGGCGTTCGAGAAGCGCATCGCGCAGGAAATCGGCCTGTGGCGCGAGACGGTGGCCGCGCTGGGCATCAAGGTGGAGTGAAGCCGCCGCGCCGCGGCCTCAGCGCTGCCGCGCGCGGCAGGCCGCCACCAGCAGGCGCGGCCGCGGGTCGGGCAGCAGGCCCAAAAAGGCCATCGGCTTCGGCCCGGTGAACACCTCGACGCGCAGCTCGTGCCGCCACAGGGCGTCGGCGAAGCGCTGCTGCTCGTCGTGAAACACCGAGCCGCTGGCGCAGTCGACGGTGATGTTCGACACATAGGACTGGTAGACCTCGCCTTCCAGCGTGCGGGGCCTGGCGAGCGAGACGCGAAAGCGCAGCGTCGTCTGGCCGACGCTCGACATGTCGAGCTGCGCGGTGTCGACCTGGGTATCGGCGAGGTCGCCGGTGAGGGTGAACCAGTCGGCCGCCTGCGCGTGGGCCGACAGCAGGCATAAAGCCAGGGCGGCCACGAGCGTGCGATTCATGCTTTATTTTAACGACGCGACCTGCATGCCGTTGTTCTTTTAAAGACTTTCGCACGCATAAATGCCCTGGGCGTGCACGGCGTGTCGGCCGGGGCGGCGCCTGTCATCGTCCTTAAATACGGCGCGCCTAGCATCGGCGGGTTTTTCCCCACGAAGCGCCCGCATGCCCCAATTCAGCGAATTGCGCGAAACCCGCGAATATCTGAGTGAATACCGACCCCGGTTCCGGCAGCCCGACGCCCACGCGCTTTGCAGCGACTCCCCGTTCCTCACCGCCGAGGAAACTAACGAGAAGGTGATGGAGCTGTTCACCCGCCACCGCGACCTGGCCAGCCTGCCGGTGCTGGAAGGCGGCCGGCCGATCGGGCTGATCAACCGCGACATCTTCATGTCGCAGATGAGCCAGCCGTTCCGCCACGAGCTCTACGGCCGCAAGAGCTGCATCGCCTTCATGGACAAGGAGCCGCTGATCGTCGAATCGAGCATGGACCTGGAGACGCTCACCTTCAAGGCGGTGGCCCACGGCGAAAAAGCGCTGGCCGACGGTTTCATCATCACCCGCGACGGCGACTTCATCGGCACCGGCGGCGGCCTGCAGCTGATGCGGGCGGTGGCCGAGGTGCAGGCCGCGCGCAACCGCCAGATGGTGCACAGCATCGAATACGCCAGCGTGATCCAGCAGTCGACATTGCGCGCCTCGCGCGAGGCGCTGCAGGCGGTGTGCCCGGATGCCGACCTGGTGTGGGAGCCGCGCGACATCGTCGGCGGCGATTTCTACCAGTTCAGCGCCGCGCCCGACGGCTGGTTCGCCACCGTGGCCGACTGCACCGGCCACGGCGTGCCGGGCGCCTTCATGACGCTGATCGCCTCGGCCGCCCTGAACCAGGCGGTGGCCCAGCACGGCCCGCGCGACCCGGCCCGGCTGCTGGCCGCGGTCAACCGCAGCATCAAGCAGATGCTGGGGCAGGGGGAGCGCACGCCCGATGCGACCGGCTCCGACGACGGCATGGACGCCGCCGCCTTCTGGTTCGAGCCGGCGACCGGCCGGCTGGTGTTCGCCGGCGCGCGGCTGTCGCTGTTCGTGTGGCGGCCGGGTGCCGCGGCGCTGGAGATCGTCGAGGGCCAGCGCAAGGGCGTGGGTTATGTCGAAAGCGCGTTCGACTTCGCCTGGCTCGACCGGGAGATCCTGTTGCCGGCCGGCAGCCTGGTGTTCGTCACCACCGACGGCCTGATCGACCAGGTGGGCGGGCCGCGCGGCATCGCCTTCGGCAAGCGGCGGGTGCTGGAGATATTGCTGCGCAGCCTGACGGCCGATGGGCAGCCGGATAACCCGATTAACCCGATTAACCCAGCCAATCCGGTCAATCCCGTCGACGCGGTTACCGCGATTACCGCGCAGCAGGTGAATCAGGCGGTGCTGGAAGGCCTGCGCCACTGGCAGGGCGATAACCACCGGCGCGACGATCTCACCTTTTTCTGCTTTCGCACCTGATAACCACGCACCGGACAACCATGCCCTCCCAAGCGCTCGCCGAAAAATACGGTTCGTTCTTCAACCTGGCGCACCAGCACCAGGTGATTTTTTATTATGTCGGCTACTTCTCCCAGCACATCGTCGCGGCCATGGCGGAGGCGGTGAAACTGCAGCTGGAAGTCGCCGGCGTGGCCGGGCCGACCCGGCGCAAGCTGTTCTCGTCGTTCGTGGAAATGGCGCAGAACATCGTGCATTACTCCTCCGACGCGCTCACCCCGCCCAGCCAGCACGAAGGCGAATTGCGCCACGGCTCGGTGTGCATCCGCCGCGAGGACGACGGCAGCTTCCTGCTGCTGTGCGCCAACCCGGTCGAGCCGGCCATCGCCGAGGAACTGCGCGAGAAGCTCGACGCGCTGCGCAGCATGACGCTCGACGAGATCAAGCTGGCCTACCGCCAGACGCTGCGCGAGGAAACGCCGGCCGGCAGCAAGGGCGCCGGCATGGGCTTCCTGACCGTGGCGCGCGATGCACGCGAGCCGCTCGAATTCGACTTCGAGCCCGCCGACCCGGTCGGCGCCTCCCCGATGTTCTATCTCAAGGCCGCGATCTGACCGGCCGCATCGCCATTCACCCACGGCACCGACACCACGGCACCGAACCGAGATCCTGGATGGACAACCTCTACATCGCCCCGACACCCAGTTCCCCGGAAGTCGATTTCAAGTTCGACACCCATGCGCTCGCCCTGCGCGGCGAGTCCTATCCCGAGAACGCCGCCGCTTTCTACGGCGGCGTCATCGCCCGGCTCAAGGAATACCTGGCGCGCCAGGAGGCCCGCCGCATCGAGGTGAACATCGCGCTGGCCTACTTCAACAGCTCCAGCACCAAGATGCTGTTCAACCTGATCGAGGCGCTGAACGACGCGGCCGAGGCCGGCGACAGCGTCACCCTGAACTGGTTCCACGACGAGGAGGACGACACCATCCTCGAGTTCGGCCAGGAGCTGAGCGAGGACTTCCCGGCCATCGCCTTCGTCAGCCATGCGGTGAAGGCTTCCTAGATGGAACTCGCCGACCCGCGGCAGGGCGCCCGCGCCGTGCCTGCACTGCCCGTGATGCCCGCCACCCCGGAAATTGCCGACCCACAGGATATTTTCGAGCGCGAGACCCGGGCACTGCTGGCGGCCCGCGCCGCCCATGCCGACGCCTGCGGTGCCGAAGCGGCCGACTGCCGGCAGGCCCTGGGCGACCTGCTCGGCTCCTTCGAGCGGCTGCTGCGCGAAACCCGCCGCCTGGTGCGCCGCAGCGACCGCACCGAGCGCGAGATGAGCCAGCTCAACCAGCGCCTGCAGGACCTGGCGACCGAGCTGGAATACCGCGCCACCCACGATCCGCTCACCGGCGTGCTGAACCGCGCGGCCATCATCGACCATGTCAACCGCGACTTCGCCACCCAGGATCTGGCGCTGATCGTGCTGGACATCGACCATTTCAAGCGGGTCAACGACAGCTTCGGCCATCCGGTCGGCGACCGGGTGATCGTCGGCGTGGTGGCCTGCCTGCAGGAGGTGGTGCCGCAATCCGCGCAGGTCGGCCGTGTCGGCGGCGAGGAATTCACCGTGCTACTGCCCGCCCGCGGCGGCGATGCCGCGGTGGCGCTGGCCGAGGACGTGCGCCGCGCCATCGAGGCGCGCGCCTTCGGCCTGCCCGACGGCAGCCGCATCACCGCCAGCGTGGGCGTGTGCTGGGCGCCGCGCGGCGGCAATTTCGACGACGCCTACAACCTGGCCGACGAGGCGCTCTACCGGGCCAAGCGTGGCGGGCGCAACCAGGTGGCGCAGGCGCCCGAGCCGCGGCAGACGCCCGCCGCATGAGCGCGCTGCAACACGCCGGCTGGTCGGTCGGCCGGGCCTCGCTCGCCGGCATCGCCGACGCCGCACCGGCCGCGCCGGCCGACGCGCTGCCCGCCTGCCAGGTGCTGGTGGTGGATCGCGACGCCGGCATGCATGCCGCCGCCGTCACCGCGCTGGAGCGCGGCCAGACCGCGTTCGACCGCAGCTTCGCGGTGCTGCATGCCGAAAGCGCCGAACAGGCGCGTGCCACGCTGCTGCGCCAGCGCGACAGCGGCGCCGACGTGGCGGTGCTGCTGCTGGAGCAGGCGCTCGGCCTGGAGCTGGTGGAATTCGTCCGCCGCACCGCCGGGCTGGCCGACATCCGGGTGGTGCTGCTGTGCGCCGAAGGCGAGGCGCCGCCGCCGCTGGAGGCGCTGCTGCGCCACGACATCGGCGACTTCCGTGGCCGCGGCGAGATGGCGGGCAGCCGCCTGCTGGCGCTGGCCGCCGCCGCGCTGCATGCCTACGAGCGGCTGTGCCAGCTGCGCCGGCTCAGCGGCCAGGCGTATTTCGACCCGCTGGTGCGGCTGCCCAACCGGGCGCACTTCGTCGAGCAGGTCGACCGGCATGTGCGCGAGGGCGGGCACGACCATCTGCTGGCGCTGCTCGACATCGACGAGTTCAGCGCCGCCAACGAGGTGATGGGCCACCGCTTCGGCGACCGCCTGCTGGAAACCGTGGCCCGCCGGCTGGACGCCGCCCTGGCCGGCGAGGTGCTGCTGGCGCGCGTCGGCCCCGACACCTTCGGCGTGCTGGGGCCGGCGGCGCAGGTCGACCTGGCGCGGCTGCTGGCCTGCACCGGCCAGCCGTTCAGCATCGAGGGCGTGCCTTTCAACGTGTCGCTGACCTGCGGCTATGTGCTGCTGACCGGCGACGCGCAGGCCGGTGCCGACCTGGTGAAGGACGCCACCATCGCCCTGAAGCGGGCCAAGCGCGACCACCGCGGCGGCGCCCTGCAGTACCTCGACGACATGGGCACCGAGGCGCGGGCGCGGGCGGTGCTGCTGACCGACCTGCGCGCGGCCATCGACGACGGCCTGCTGTTCCTGGTCTACCAGCCGCAGATCGACCTGCTGACCGGCGCGCTGATCGGGCTGGAGGCGCTGGCGCGCTGGCGCACCCGGGCCGGGGAGCTGGTGCCGCCGGACCACTTCATTCCGGTGGCCGAGCACTCCGGGCTAATCGTGCCGCTGGGCCGCTGGGTGCTCGACACCGCCTGCGCCACCATGCGCCGGCTGCTCGACGCCGGGCTGGCGCCGCAGCGCATGGCGATCAACGTGTCGATGGTGCAGCTGCGCGATCCGCGCTTCCACGACCGGGTCTGCACCGCGCTGGCCCGCGCCGGGCTGCAGGGCCACCACCTGGAGCTGGAGATCACCGAATCGGTGGCGGTGCTGCCGACCGAGCTGCTGGAGGCCACGCTGGGTGCACTGCGCGCCCGCGGCATCTCGATCGCCATCGACGATTTCGGCACCGGCTATTCGTCGCTGAGCTGCCTGGAGCGGCTGCCGCTGGACCGCATCAAGATCGACCGCGCCTTCGTGCGCCAGCTCGGCGAGACCGACGGCGCGCGCATCGCCGAGATGGTGGCCCAGCTGGGCCGCAAGCTGGGGCTGGAGGTGCTGGCCGAGGGCATCGAGGACGGCGCCATCTGCCAGGCGCTGCTGGCCATCGGCTGCCACCAGGGCCAGGGCTTCCACATCGCCCGGCCGATGGCGGAGGAGGCGCTGGTGGGATGGCTGCGCAGCCAGGCCGGGGCCACCCGCGCCGCGAACGCCTGACGGCGCCGGGACGCCCGCGCGGGCGTCGTCAGGCGCCGGCGGGCCGCTGCGGCTCGCGCTCCAGCCAGGGCCGCATCGCCGCGTAGAGCGGGCCGATGGCGATCACCAGCGCCAGCACCCGCGACACATGGAACACGGTGACCAGCGGCACGCCGAATTGCAGCACCTTGGCGGTCAGGCTCATCTCGGCGATGCCGCCGGGCGCGGTGGCCAGCACCGCGGTGGGCGCCGGTATGCCGCTGGCCCACGACAGTGCCATGCCGAATGCCGCCATCACCACCATCACCAACAGCGACACCACCCCCACGCTGGCCATGTAGCGCGGCGCGGTGCGCATGAAGGCGCGGTTGAAGCGGATGCCCAGGGCGCAGCCGATCATCAGCTGGCCGATGTTGACCATCCAGCGCGGCGCGATCGACCATTGCACCCCGCCGGCGGTGAGCGCGATGCTGACCAGCAGCGGGCCGATCACCCAGGCGTTGGGCACCCGCAGCCGG
>JAKONS010000449.1 GCA_022701845.1 Burkholderiaceae bacterium | reverse complement strand
CGCAGCGGCTGATCCACATCCATGCCGACGCCGCCGAGATCGGCCGGGTCTACCAGCCGACGATCGGGGTGCAGGCCGACAGCGGCGCGGCGCTGGCCGACCTGGCCGCGCTGCCGGCCCCGGCCGCCACGCCGGCCTGGGCCGCCGCCACCCCGGTGGCGCGCGCCGAGCACGAGGCATTCTGCCGGGCGCCGGCGCTGGCCGACGATTTCCAGGGCGTCGACCTGACCACGGTGGTGCAGCACCTCACCTCGGTGCTGCCGCCCGACGCGGTGGTGACCAACGGCGCGGGCAACTATTCGGTGTGGACGCACCGCTTCCACGACTACCGCCGGCCGCACACCCAGCTGGCGCCCACCTGCGGCGCGATGGGCTACGGCCTGCCGGCCGCGGTGGCGGCGGCGCTGCGCCATCCGTCGCGGCAGGTGGTGTGCTTCGCGGGCGACGGCTGCTTCCTGATGTACCCGCAGGAGCTGGCCACCGCGGCCGAGTACGGCGCCGATTTCATCGTGCTGCTGGTCAACAACGGCATGTACGGCACGATCCGCATGCACCAGGAAAAGCACCACCCGGGCCGGGTCAGCGGCACCCGGCTGCAGGGGCCTGACTATGTGGCGCTGGCGCGGTCCTTCGGCGCGCATGCCGAGCAGGTGTCGCGCACCGAGGAATTCCCGGCCGCGCTGGCGCGGGCGCGGCAGTACGGCGGGCTGGCGCTGATCGAGCTGCTCACCGATCCGCGCCAGATCACCCCGGGCGCCCGCCTGCCGCAGGAAGCACCAGCCGCGGCGTCACCGCGTCCGCAGTAGAGGAACAGGAACAGGAAAAGAAAAGGAAAGAGGAACGCATGACCGGACGGCCCGCGCCATGAGCGCCGCACCCCCCACGCTGCCGGCGGAAGCCCCAGCGCCCGTCGCGCCGGGCGATCCGCGCGCCGGCCGGCTGATCGCCTACCTGGTGGCCGGCACCTTCTTCATGGAGAACTTCGACGCCACCGTCATCACCACCGCGGTGCCGGCGATGGCGCGCAGTTTCGGCGTGGCGCCGGTGGCGCTGTCGGCGGGGGTGAGCGCCTATCTGCTGGCGCTGGCGGTGTTCATCCCGGCCAGCGGCTGGGTGGCCGACCGCTTCGGCGCGCGGCGAGTGTTCGCCACCGCCATCGTGCTGTTCAGCCTGGCGTCGCTGGCCTGCGGGCTGGCGCAGAGCCTGCCGGCGTTCGTGGCGGCGCGCATCGTGCAGGGCATCGGCGGCGCGCTGATGGTGCCGGTGGGGCGGGCGCTGGTGCTGCGCTCCACGCCCAAGAGCGGCATGGTGCGCGCCATCGCGATCGTCACCTGGCCGGGGCTGGCGGCGCCGCTGCTGGGGCCGCCGCTGGGCGGCTGGATCGCCGCCACCTTCAGCTGGCACTGGATCTTCTTCATCAACCTGCCGCTCGGCCTGGTGGCGCTGCTGCTGGCGCTGCGCTGGATCGACCCGGCGCCGGGCCTGCGCCGCCCGTTCGACCTGCCCGGCTTCCTGACCAGCGGCAGCGGGCTGGCGGCGCTGATGATCGCGCTGGAGGCGAGCGCCACCGACCTGCCGCTGGCGGCCGCGCTCGCCGGTTTCGGCCTGGCGGCATTGGCCTATGCGGTGTGGCACATGCGGCGGGCGGCGCATCCGCTGATGGACCTGTCGGTGTTCGGTGTGCGCACCTTCCGCGCTGCGGTGGTGGGTGGCACGCTGTCGCGCAGCGCGATCAGCAGCGCGCCGTTCCTGTTGCCGCTGTTCTTCCAGCTGGGGCTGGGCTACGGCATGGTGCAGGCGGGCTTCTTCATGCTGGCGCTGTTCGCCGGCAACTTCGGCATCAAGCCGGCCACCACCTGGATCCTGCGGCGCTTCGGCTTTCGCAACACGTTGCTGATCAACGGCGCGCTGGCAGCGGCCAGCTTCGTCGGCTGCGCCCTGCTGTCGGCCGGCACACCGCTGGCGCTGACGCTGCTGCTGCTGGTGTTCGGCGGGGTGACCCGGTCGATGCAGTTCACCGCCATCGGCACCCTGGCGTTCTGCGACACCACGCCGCGGCAGACCAGCGGCGCCAGCACCCTGTTCAGCACCTTCCAGCAGCTGAGCGCCGCGCTCGGCATCGCGCTGGGCGCGGCGATGCTGCGGCTGGCCGGCGTCGGCCTGGGCCACCAGGGCGGCGCCGGGCTGGCGGAATTCCGGGTGGCGTTCTGGGTGATGGCGGTGCTGATCCTGCTGTCGCTGCTCGATGCCTGGCGACTGCCGCAGGATGCCGGTGCCGAGGTCAGCGGGCACCGGCGGCAGGCGTAAAAAAACCGGGGCACGAGGCCCCGGTTTTTTCGGTGATGCCGCCGCCATCCATCGGCAGCGGGCTGCCCCGCGAGGGGCGAGCAGCGCTTAGATCCGCGGTGGATCCTGGTCACGCGCCATGTGGCGATGCAGGGCCAGCGCCGCGATGAAGCTGGCGGCCACCGAACCGGCTTCCGAGCCCTGGGCGAACAGCACGCCCGGATCGGCGCTGCCGTCTTCCAGCGCAGCGGGCAGGCCCACCTTGTCGGTGAGAGCGGTCGAGGCGCCCAGCACCAGCAGCGTCTTGCAGTGGCGGTAGGTGTTCACGATGAACTCGGAGGTGTTGCCGATGCGTGCCAGCGCGGTGACCGCGT
>JAKONS010000386.1 GCA_022701845.1 Burkholderiaceae bacterium | reverse complement strand
AGTAGGCGAGCGCCTCGTCCCGGCCGGCGAGCCCGAAATGCTGCGCGGTGGTGCTTCTGCCGAGCGCGCGCAGCTGGGGGAACACGAACCACATCCAGTGGGTCGTCTTGCGGCCGGCGCGCAGCTCGGCGGACACCTGCTTCATCACCGTGTCCTGCGCCTCCAGAAAGCGGCGCAACGTATCTTCTTTTATCGTCATCCAGAACCTCGGTCGTTGGGGCCGCGGCTGCGACCGATTCGCAGTGTGGAACGCAACCTGCGCCTAGCACCGGGCGTTTTCCAGCGAGCGCACGTAGGCCAGGCCCGGTGGATGACGGCCGATGGTCTGTGGCTCCTACGAGAGCTGCCGCAAGCCAAACCTAGATTCGGACCTTTTACAAAAGGGTCAAAAAAATGCGCAAGATGATCTTCATGGCGATCGCCACTTTTCTGTGGAAGAAGTACAAGGCCAACAAGGCCGGTGGCGTGTCGAATCGGTCGATCTACCGACGATAGGCGCGGGAATCAGGAGCTTCTTTTCAGCGTTACCTGCTCGGGAGCGAATGCCGATCCGCGACCGCGCGCAGGTTCTGCCGAATTTTTGAAGTGCCGAAGTGCCGAAGCACGGGAAATATCTCTGCCGCGGCCAGCATGAGACACCGGTGTTTTTCGATGTCTTTTCACTCCGCTGAATAGCGAGACAGCAGATATGCAGTTTTGAAGCGATGGTTCACTCGGGCAATTTCAAGTAAGTTTCAGTATTGCCAACAAGCCCTGCGGGAGTTGCGTATGCCGGAAACCCTTGATATCCAGCGCGAATGGGCGTCCACGCTCAAAACCTTGCTCAAGACCCGCGGCCAGATCACGACGCAGCTCGACCGGCATCTGGTGAACACCGGGCGTGCCGCCGATCCCGATATCGCCGATGACGCCGTCGCCGCGTCCAGCCGCGCGCACCGCGAAGACATGGTGCAAAACCTGGTCGCCGACCGCAGTGAGATCAGTGCCAACGTAGCCTTCACCGAAACCGAGGCCGCGTTGAATCCCAAAGGCCAGCATATGACCGCCGTCGCGGCACACAACGCTGCCACGGTGCGAAAAGTCAAGGCCGACAAGGCGGTCGTCGACGCCCAGGCCGCGTCCACCAAACTGAAGAACCCGACGCCGGCACAGACCGCCGACCAGAACGCCGTGTTGGCGGACGCGCTGGCCGAGCAGGCAGCGGCGATCGCCGCGATCCACACCGCCCTGGCAGCGATCGCACCGGCCGAGGCAAAAGTGGCGGCGCGCAAGCTGGTGATCGACGCGCGGGTGGCGGCGCGTTCGCAACACCTGCGCGACTCCGCCGATACCTCCGACCCGGCGGTACGCGCCGCGAAGAAGCGTGCGCTTATCGCCCATGACGCCAACCTCACCGACGCTGCTGCCGAAGCGATGGTGACGCCAGCCCTGCAGGCTGACGCCGAGCGCAGCTTCTACGCGAGCACCGCCGCGCCCCTGCTGCTGAAGGAACGCGCCGCAGCCGCGGCTGCCACCCGGGCAGCCGCTGACGCCGCGGCTGCCGCGCTGGTGGTCGCCGACCAGGCCGTGGCGGATGCGACGACGGCGGAAAGCACTGCCGCACAGAGGGACAAGGCGGCCAAAATGAAGGTGCTCACCACTGCCACCTCGGCCCAGGCCAAGGCGCACACACACGTGCTGAATACCACCGCCGCCGCAGCAGCAGCCGCCACGCTGGCCGCCAACGCTCCGACGCCGCCGGAACTGCGGGCCCGCGCCGAGCAACGCCTGCGCGAAATCGAAATCGAGCAACTCATCGGTGAGCAGATCGAGCAGCGCATCGCCACCGAGGTCGACCAGATGGCCGGCGGCACGGCGCAACGCATCGTCCACCCGATGACCCGGGTGCGCGAGATCGAGCACATCGTCGCGGAGGTGGCGGCCGAATTCGGCTACACCAATCTGGCCCACTTCATCTCGCGCCACGGCGCACCGCGCCACAACCCGGATGCCGGCCAGACCACGCTCGGCGCCTCGCCGCAGCACGACGCGATTAGCCCGGAAACCATCCGCGCGGCCGACGACGCCGCGGCCCGGGTGATCACCGGCGTGGGTCCCGACCAGGCCGAATACGACGCGGCCGCGCGCGCCAAGCTGATCGGCGCACGCAGCACCGGCAAGATCCAGGTGCGGGCCGCCGACGGCAGCGCCCTGCCCGACGAAACCATCGCGGTGCCGCTGTACGACGAAGTGGGCGGGCAGGTGGCCTCGGCCAGCAGCCAGCACGCCAGCGCCAAGGCCGCGCTGTTCATGCTGGACGAAGCCGCTGCTCAGGCCGCGCGTTTCGCTCGCGCGAACCCGCATGCGGCGGACAAGAATTTCACGGTGATGACCGGCACCGAGGACATCGACGGCCAGGCGCTCGGCACCTACCCCGAAGCGGGCGGGCTCGGTGCCGCCTACACCGTCGACGAGAGCACGCTCAAGGGTGCGGCCGAGCTGCTCAAGGAGAACAAGACCGGCGCCACGCCGCTGTCGCAGGACACCATCGAAGCACGGCGCCTTCGCACCACCAAGGTCGTCGGCGCGCAGTCGTCCGAATCCACCGAGATCCCCGACGCGCTGCACGGCGGCTTCAACCTGATGACGCTGTTCACCAAGAGCACGCCGCGGCCCACCACCGTCGTCGAATCCGACCAGAAGGTCGGCAATGCGGCCCGCGAGCTGGCCAAGGCGGCCTTCATGGCGGGCGTGGAAGCCGACCCCACCAGCGCGGTGGCCGAGGCCCGCGCCCGGGTGGTCGTGGCGGATGCCGCCGCCGTCGCATTCAGGGCGGCCTTTCCCGCCTGGAAGAAAGCGAAGCAGGCGTTCGACGGCGGCGATGCGGCTGCCGCGGCCGAGGTCGCCAAGCACCAGCCGGTCATCGATGCGGCCGGCCTGGGCGCAGACATACCGTCCATGTTCGACAAGGTCGCAGCCCGCAAGAGGGAAGTCGACATCGCCCTCGCCGATGCCATGCTGCTGGCCAACGTCGAGGGCGAGAAGGCGTCGGTTGCCGCCCAGACGCTCGCCAGCGTCAACGGCGAAGCCCGCCAGGCCGCGCTCGATGCGCGCCATGCCGAGGGCAGCCGGATGCTCGCCGCCGAGACCGCCAAGGCCGCCGCTCTGCGCACGACCGCCGACGAAGCGCAGGCGATGCACACCGCCGCTGCCCAGGCAGCCGATGCGGCGCTGGTCGCCAACGTGGCCGCGCCCCAGCAGGCGGCCGTGCGAGCCGAGGTGCAGGCGCTGGCCGCCACCGCGGCCCGCGCGCAGGCCGGCAAGGCTGCGGCCGACCGGCAACTGCAGGCCGCGACCGGCCACCTGGCCGATGTCGAGGCAATGGCCGAATACGCGCCGGCGCAGGCCGCGGTGATGCTGGCCAAGGCGCAGGACGCCCTGGCGGCAGCCCAGCAGGCGCTGGTCGATGCCGCCGCTGCGCGCGACCGCATCGCGCAGCTGATCGCCGCCGGGACACACGCCGACACGCCGCGCCTGCAGGAAGAGCGTCGGCGCGCCGACGCCGTGCAGGGCCACCGGCAGCTCGAACTGCAGGAGGCGGAAAACGCCCGGGCGCAGGTCGCTGCCGCCCAGGCGCTGGCTGTTGCCAACCAGGCGGTCGGCACGGCGCGCCGCGCCAGCGAACAGGCCGCCGCGGCTCTCGCCAAAACACCGGACGACAAGACGAAAGCCGCCGCCGATGCGGCCGCGCAAACGCTCGCGGCCCGGCGCGCCGACCGCGATACCGCCCGTGCCGCGCTGGCGGCCCATGTCGGCCCCGGTCATCCGATGCTGGCCGACGCGGTCGAAGACGCCGTCCTCGCCCGAAGAACCGCGTCGGACCTCAGCGCCGCGGCCGATGCCGCCGCCGCGCAGGCCGACGCGCCGCTGCAGGCCCGGCTCACTGCGCTGGTGCCGGGCGGCGATCCGGCCGCGAAGCAAACCCTGCTGGCGGCCTTCGGCACCGCACAGTCCGCCGCCGCCGACCTGCTGGCTGCCGAAGCGGCTGCGCAGAAGGCCCGCGCGGTGCAGGACGCGGTGGCCGAACAGCTGCAGGAGGTGGAGCGCGACAGGCAGGTGCTGGTCCGGGGCGAAGCCGCGGTGCTGGCCGAAGAACTGGCGCAATCCTGGGCGCCGCAGCCGGCCGAAGCGCCCGCGGCCTACGAGCAGCGCATGGACGCGCTGCGCAAGCGCATCGACGAGAACGCCGCCGACGCCCTGGCCGCGAACCAGGCGGCGGCAGCCGCCAACGCCGCCGCCCAACAGCGACACGACAAGGCCCTGGCTGACGCCGCCGCCCGGCACGCCCGTGCCCGGACCGGCGCCGCTGCGCTGGCGACGCAGCCGGGCCAGCCGCCCACGCTGGAGCAGGCGCTCGCGCTGCAGGAGGCCCGTGCGGCCGTCGCAGAAGCGCAGCGCGCCGAGGCAGCCGCCACCCGTGCCCGCGACGAGGCGAAAAAAGTGAGCGACCGCCTGGCGGCCGAGCTGGCCACCCGCGCCACGCTCGATCTGGCCCACAGCGACCGCGCCCGGGCCGAGGCCGCATCCCGCATCGCCGGCGCCCGTGCCGCGGCCGCCCCGTCGCCGGCACTGGCGAAAGCCGCTGCCGTCGCCGACCGCGCGCTGCTGATCGCCACCCGCACCGCGGAACTGGCCGATGCGAAAGCCGCGCTCGACACGGCCGCGCTGCGGCTGAGCGCGGCACAAGGCCGCTACGACGCCGGCAAGCTGGCTTTCGATACGGCCGCTGCCAAGGCCGAGGCGGCCCGGTCCGATGCCGAGAAGAAACTGGTGGCGGCCTGGCCTGCGGTCGAGGCCCGGCTGGCCGCCGTGCGCACCCGGGAACAGTCGGCCTACGACACGGTGCGCGCCGGGCCGCATGCGGACGCGGTGCTGGCGCTCGCCGCTGCCGAAGCGCTGCCGCCGGTCTAGCGTCGGCGCGCTACCCCGCTGCCGGTGCCGCCACCTCGGCTGCCGTGGCCGCACGAACAGCGCGCGCGCCGCGTTCGCGCGCGAAACGCTCGGCCCATTCCGAGGCGAGCATGTAGCTGGGGTCCGAGCGCACGATGCGCTCCGTCTCGGCCCACAAAGCGGCATCGTCGCGGTCCAGGTCGAGCGGGTCGCCGTGCGGCTGGCTGACATACCAGGGCGTGTCGAGGTAGATCTCCACCGTGTTGCCTTCCGGGTCCTGGCAATAGAGCGACATCGCATTGCCGTGGTTGAGCCCACGCATGCCGGTGGCGCCCAGCGCCAGCGCTCGCCGCCGGGCCTCGCGCAGCTGGGTCAGGTCGAGTACCTTGAACGACAGCTGCATCACCGTGCTGGGCGCGTCTTCGCCGCGGCCGGATGCCAGCACTAGCTGGTGGTGCTGGTCGTCGCGGCCGCTCAGAAATACCAGCGTGTAGCGGAAAGTGCCGCCAACGCCGCGGTCGGTTTCCTGCAGGTCGAAGGTGCCGCAGTAGAAAGCTTTCAAAGCCTCGACGTCGCGGCAGAATGCCGCAGTGCGACAGGTTGGGTGCGTAAATGGCCGACATGGCGCGGGTCTCCGAGGTTTTTGTCAGGTGGCGATTCAGGGGTGCAGCACCAGCTTGCCGAGCGAGCTGCCGCTGTCGAGCAGTTCGTGCGCGCGGCGGGCGTCGGCCAGCGGCATCACCGTGGCCGCCGGTGCCCGCACACGGCCCTCGGCCATCAGGGCGACCGCCTGCTCCATGAGCGCGCGGCGATGCGGCCGGTCGGCGTCGATGGCGTGGATCGAGAAGGTGCGGATCGCCAGGCTGCGCGCCAGCAGCCTGCGCATCTCGTCGAACACGTCGCCGTCGGGCGGTCCCGCCAGGATGTTGTACGACACCGCCATGCCGCCCGGCGCCAGACTGCGCAGGCAGGCGATGAAGAGCGCGCCGCCGATATGGTCGAAAGCCAGGTCGACGCCGCGCCCGCCGGTGGCCGCCATCACCCGCCCGGGCAGGCCCGCCGGTTCGCCGTCGACCAGCTCGTCGACGCCGTGCGCCAGCGCGAAATCGCGCTTGGCCGGGGTGGAGGCGGTGCCGATCACCCGTAGCCCGCGGGCGCGCGCCACCTGCGCCACCGCGGTGGCCACGCCGCCGGCCGCGCCCGGCAGCAGGATCGCCCGCGCCGGCAGGCCGCCGGCGCTGTCGAGCAGGGCGATCGCCAGCTGGAAATTGCCCAGGCTCACCGCGTCGTCGAAGGCCAGGGCGTCGGGAAGCACGAAAGGCGCTTCCTGCGGCACGCAGACCGCTTCGGCATAGCAGCCGCCGCGCTGCGGCAACTCCCGGGCGCTCACCAGCACCCGCTGGCCGGGCGCCAACGATGTCACGCCCTCGCCCACCGCATCCACCACGCCGGCCAGTTCGTTGCCGGGTATCGCCGGCATCGGCGGCATCCACTTGTAGGTGCCGTTGCGGATCAGCACGTCGGGGCCGCCGGCGCCGATGGCGTGGGCGCGCACCCGCACCTCGCCGGGGCCGGGCCGGGGCATCGGCAGGTCGACCCACTCCAGCACCTCGGGGCCGCCGGGGGCCTGCAGGCGCACCGCCTTCATCGTGTCAGCGCTGGCCATCGTGCACCGCCACCGCTTCGCGGGTCAGGCCGCCCAGGCGCGAGTGGATGCGGCCGCCGTCGGCCATCACCAGCCCGAACAGGATCTCGTCCGGGCGCGGGGCGTCCTGGATGCCGATCTCGGCGCTGTTGTAGTGGCTGCGCACATAGGAAGCGTGGATGTAGTGCAGCGGCACCATCAGCCGGTAGCCGGTGTGCGCCACCGCCTTGGCCGCCGGCACCATCGCTTTCGGCTCGCCCAGCACCGCGCGCATGGCCCAGCCGCCGGCTTCGTGCCACACCGCGCCGTGTTCCAGCTCGCCGCTGGTGCCGACGATCGCCGCCTTGCTGTAGGCCTGGACGTTCTCCTTGCCGAGCGTGGCCACCAGCTCCTCGGCCAGCAGGCTGCCCAGGCTGCGCAGCTCGGCCATGAAGGGCAGCAGATCGGGCTCGTAGCGGCCGGCATAGGGGTTGCGGATCACGGCGCAGGCAGAGGCGATGCGCAGCGGCTGCACCGGCGGCGGACCGCCCTCGTGGAAGACGGTCTCGACGGTGAGGGCGCGTTTGCGGATGGCGATGAGCGACATGGAATTCGGCATGTGGTGGGGTGGGTGAAACGGGTGAACCGGCGAACCGGCAAACCGGACGAACCGAAAGGACGGCGGGCTATTGCCGCGGGATCTTTGCCTCCGCAACCACCTGCGTCCAGCGTTCTGTCTCGCGGGCAACCAGCGCCTTCATCTCCTCGGGCGTGCTGCCGCGCGGCTCGCCGCCCATGTCCTCCAGCCGCTGGCGCATCGCGGGCGCCTGCAGGGCGCGCAGGGTTTCGGCGTTCAGCCGGTCGATCACCGGGCGCGGCGTGCCCGCCGGCGCCATCAGCCCGGCCCAGGAGCTGACGTCGTAGCCGGGCACGCCGGCTTCGGCCGCCGTCGGCACCTGCGGCAGGCCCGGCCAGCCCTGGCTGCCGGTGGTGGCCAGAACCCGCAGCTTGCCGGCCTGCACGTTGGCCATGGCGGCGGTGGGCGGGATCACGATGAAGGGCACGTCGCCGGCCAGCAGTGCGGTGAGCGATCCGGCATCGCCCCGGTAGGGCACGTGCAGCAGCGGTACCCGCGCGGTGCGGCCCAGCAGTTCGCCGGCCAGGTGGTGGGTAGAGCCGACGCCGGCAGTGCCGTAGGCCAGGCCGCCGGGCGTGGCGGGCGCGGCCGCCAACAGCTCGCGCAGCGTGGTGATTTTGCTGCTCGCGTTGACCGCGATCAGGAACGGGAAGAAGGTGACGGTGCTCACCATGTCGAAGTCGGCCACCGTGCGATAGGGCAGCGTGTTGTAGAGGGCGCCGGCCACCGCATGCCCGCCGGTGGCCAGCAGCAGGGTGTAGCCGTCGGGCTTGGAGCGCGCCACCGTGGACGCGGCGATGGTGCCGCCGGCGCCGGTCTGCGCTTCCACCACGATCGGCTGGCCCAGCGGCTTGCCCATCTCGACGCCGAGGGCGCGTGCGATGGCGTCGGCGTTGCCGCCGGGCGCGAAGCCCTGGTAGATCTTCAGCGGGCGTTCCGGCCAGGCCTGGGCCCGGGCGGGCGCGGCCAGGGCCAGGCCGGCGCCGGCGCCGAGCGCCGCGAGCAGTTGTCTTCTATGCATTTTTTTGTCTCCGTGGGCACCGCCGGGCGCATTCGCTGCGAGCGCGTCCGGCGCCGGCGTGGCTGTCTCTCGTCTCTTACCGGACTGCGACCGCCTCCGGAGCGGCCTGCGTCCGGGCAGCCGCGCGTGGCGGCGGCTGCTGGGCCACCACCGGGTTGACCAGGGTGCCGATGCCCTCGATCTCCACTTCCACCGTGTCGCCGTCCTGCATGAATTCCGGCGGCTTCTTGCTCCAGC
>JAKONS010000383.1 GCA_022701845.1 Burkholderiaceae bacterium | reverse complement strand
GAAGGCGGTGCCGAACACGGCGACAGCCAGCAGCCCGACACCGATCTGGCGCAAGCGGTGAACGAAACCAAGGGTGAGATTCATATCAACCAGCAACGCGCGACCTGCCGGCGGCGTTAACCGCGCGCGGGTCTGTACCGCGCGATAAGTGAAAGCGGCGGTAACGCACCCACCGCCGCAACGCTCAGCCCGCCAGCGCTGCCTTGACCGCGGCCGAGACCTGGCCCATGTCGGCCTTGCCCGCCAGCTGTGCCTTGGCCGCACCCATCACCTTGCCCATGTCGGCTGCGCCCGGCTTGTGGCCCAGCTCGGCCGTTAGGGTCTCGACGATGGCGACCACCGCGGCCTTCACCTCGTCGGCCGACAGGCGCTCCGGCAGATAGGCCTGCAGCACCTTCATCTCCGAGGCTTCCTTCTCCGCCAGATCGGGCCGCTGCGCCTGCTCGTAGGCGGCGATGGAATCCTTTCGCTGCTTGATCAGCTTGTCGACGATGGCCACCACGGCCACGTCGTCGAGCTCGATCCGCTCGTCGACTTCCTTCTGCTTCATCGCGGCCAGCAACAGGCGGATGGTGCCGAGGCGCTCGCTGTCCTTGGCACGCATGGCGGTCTTCATGTCGTCGGTGATGCGTTCTTTCAAGGTCATGGCGATTTCCTCCGGGGATTGATAAACAGGCAACAGGGCGCTGAAAAAACAAAACCCGCACCTGGTAACCCGGGTGCGGGTCGTGCCTGCCGGCGGGAAGCCGGCGGGCGGAGAGGCTGGACGATCAGTACAGCTTCTTCGGCAGCTGCATGCTGCGAACACGCTTGTAATGGCGCTTCACGGCGGCTGCCTTCTTGCGCTTGCGCTCGGCGGTGGGCTTTTCGTAGAACTCACGGGCGCGCAGGTCGGTCAGCAGGCCGAGCTTTTCGATGGTGCGCTTGAAGCGGCGAAGGGCGACGTCGAAGGGCTCGTTTTCTTTAACTCGAATGGTGGTCATTACTTAAATAGTTTTCTCTAAAGAAGAGGTGCCAGCAGGAGGATCGAGAGCCCGCTCGGCGATTTTTCCCGGCCAAAGATTGAGGTGATCAGGCCGCCGGGAGTCTGCCGGTAAATTAGCCTCGCATTATAGCGCGGCACTCGCGGCGTGCAAGCACCCCCCGGGCCTGCGTGTCAACCCTTCCAGGTGAACGGAAACTTGAGTTGCTTGCCGAAACCCAGCGGCACGTAGTCGCCGAGCACGCCGTACTGCGACGGCCACGGGCGGTCGGTCTTTACCGCGGTGCCGAACAGGTAATCGAGAAACGCGAAATGCGCCGCGTAGTTGCGGTCGAGCGCTTCCTCGTCCTGCGCGTGGTGCCAGTGGTGGAAATTGGGCGTGACGATCAGGTAGCGCAGCGGCCCCAGGCGCACGTTCACGTTGGCATGGTTGAACACCGCCTGGAAGCCGACGATGACGATGTAGGCGTCGATCACTTCCTTGGAGAACCCCAGCACGTAGATCGGCGCCAGCACCAGCGTGCGGGTGATGAGCAGCTCCAGGATGTGCTGGCGCGAGCCGGCCAGCCAGTCCATGCTTTTCACGCTGTGGTGCACCGCATGCAGCCGCCACAGCGCCGGCACCTCGTGGTAGGCGCGGTGCGTCCAGTACTGCATCAGGTCGGCCACCAGCACGATCAAAAACAGCGCCACCCAGAAATTCAGCCCCTGCACCCAGCCGCGCACACCGTCGCTGGCGGCCCAGCCGAACAGCTTGTGCACCAGCAGGTTGGTGGCCAGCAGCACGAAGCCGACCACCATGTGGTTGACGATGAAGTGGTGCAGGTCGCACTGCCATTCGGCGCGGAAGATCGGCTGGTCCTTGCGGTGGGCGAACAGCTTCTCGATGAAGATGAAGATGAGCGAGGAACCCAGCAGATCCAGGATGAACCAGTCGAGCCCGATGTAGGGCGCGCCGTCGGCGAAATCGTGCACCGGCACCTGGTGGCCGCCCAGCAGCGCGGCCGAGGCCACCAGCAGGAAGGCGGCGCCGGCCAGCCAGCGCGAGCGATTGAACAGGATGTTCATCAGGCTCAGCCCGCCGGCGGCCACCAGCGAGACGAAGAGGATGGTGCGCATCACGTCGACGTTGTAGGACCTGCGCAGTTCCGGCGTGGTGAGGTACTGCGGAAACAGGAAGGCCAGCACGCCCAGGAAGCTGAGGATGGCCAGCGTGAGGGCGATGGTGCCGGTCACCAGGCCCTTGCCGCGGGGCAGTTGCCCGTGGCTCTGGGTGAAGTCGTTCAGACGGTCGAGCATGGGGTGCATCCAGGAGATAAGCGTGCCGAATTCTACGAAGGCACGGTGTCGGGGCGCAGCGCCTGGCCGCAGGCATAGCCGCTGGACCAGGCCCACTGGAAGTTGTAGCCGCCCAGCCAGCCGGTCACGTCGACCACCTCGCCGATGAAATACAGCCCCGGCCGGGCACGCGCCTCCATCGTCTGCGACGACAGGTCCCGGGTATCGACGCCGCCCACGGTGACTTCAGCCTTGCGGTAGCCCTCGCTGCCGACGGGGGTGAGCTCCCAGCGACCGATGCGCTGCGCCAGGCCGGTGAGGGCCTTGTCGGGGATGTCGGCCATCGGCCGCTGCAGGGCGGCGTCGGGCGCGCTCCAGGCATCGGCCAGGCGGGCGGGCATCCAGGCGGCGAGCTCGTTGGCCACCTTCTTGCGCGAGGCCGATTGCTTGGCGGCCAGCAGGTTGTCGGCCAATTTCGCGCCGGGCGCCAGGTCGACCGCCAGCGGCGTGCCTTCCTGCCAGTAGCTCGAGATCTGCAGGATCGCCGGGCCCGACAGGCCGCGGTGGGTGAACAGCAGGTCTTCCATGAAGGCCTGGCGCGCCTTGCCGGCGCCGGTCGACACCTCCACCGGCA
>JAKONS010000378.1 GCA_022701845.1 Burkholderiaceae bacterium | reverse complement strand
ACCGCGGTCATGCGGTCGAGCCGGTCGGCCACGTACTGGCCGTTCGCATTGGAGAGCCGCACGTTCAAGGTGTCGCCCTGGCGGCTGATGACGTCGACCGTCCAGCCGGTCAGGTTCTCGATCTCGGCGGCAGTTCGGTTCCAGGCGGGGTCGGCGACCGGTGCGGTATCAGTGACCGCGGGCGTCGCAGGGTCGAGCACCTTGGCCTGCATCAGGGTGTCGAGGCCGCCGTGCAAGGTCACCCCGAACATCGCGCGGTTGCCGCGTTCGATGCCCGCCGTCAGGTCGACGGCGGAGTTGTAGCGGTAGACCGCGCCGACGTTGATCGGCACGCGCTGGTTGATCTGGTTGTTGAAGGGCTCGCGCTTGTAGGAGTTGCCGTCGTATTCGGCCTTGAGGATCAGCGGCTCGATCGGTGTCTGCCACTGCACGCCGCCGAAGAGGCTGGTGCGCCCGCGGAAGTAGGCCTTGCTGTTCGAGGTGCCGGTGTCGCCGGTGCCGGCGGTCACCGGGCGGTTGTCGAACTGGTCGCTGATCAGGCCGAACGGGTTGCGCAGGTTGGCGCGCGCGCCCAGGTAGCCCCAGCCCAGGCCCAGGCTCCAGTCGAAGTCGCCGGTGCGCTTGTTGGCAACGAAGTATTCGCCGGAGAACAGGCCGGTGCCGCCCAGGTCGCGTGCGCCGACCGCCAGCTGCGGGATCCAGCGCGTCTCTTCCCAGAGCCGCACCTTCACGTCCACGCTCTTGTCCTTGTACGACTGGGTGCTGATGGTCAGCGACGGGTCGTAGAGCTGGTTGCTGATCTGCGAGTAACGGAAGCCGCCTTCCAGCCAGTCGAGCGGCTGGAACATCACCGTGGCGCGGGTGTAGGGCTGCACGTAGCTGTAGTGGAACCGCGCGTCGCCGGCCCGCGCCATGCGCGAGGTCGGTGTCTGCAGCAGGCCGATTTCGCCCCAGTCGCTGGCCGTCACCGGCAGGTCGCGGCTGCGCGCGGTGGGCACATTGCGCTGCGCCTCCGGCGACGCGCCCACCGGGCGGCCGGCGCCGTCGGCTGCCACGCCCTGGGTGGCGAGCAGGCGGATGAAATCGTCCGAGAAGGTGTCGGGCAGGCCGCTGCGGCGCGACGGCGCCCAGATCCAGGCGCCGGCCGCCGGTGCTTCCTGCGACTGGGCATTCCAGATGCCGGTGCCGTAGCGGAAAGTGCGTCCGTCGGGCTGGGCGATCCACACCACGTCGCGCTGGTCGGCGTCGGTGGCACAGCTGCGCAGGTAGTCCAGCGCCAGCACGCCGGCGCGGTAGGGCACCTGGCAGAGGGCGCCGTCGTCCAGCACCACGGTGGCGGTTCGCGGCCGCAGCGGCAGCGAGACCGACTGGCCGAGGCGCAGCACCGGGTCGTCCTGCTGGTTGACTTCCAGCCAGCGCGGGTCGGCATTGGAGACATAGGCACGGCCGGTGACCGGCAGCTTGCGCAGCCAGAGCGCCAGCGATTCGCCGTCGGGTGTCTTGTCGGCGCGCAGGGCGCCCAGCATGCCGGCCAGGCGCTGCTTGAGCGCCTCCTGCGGCGCGCGTTCTTCCGGCACGTCCCACCGCAGCCCGAGCGGGTAGCGGTCCTGCTGGGCGGGCTGGCGCAACAGCCAGGCGCTGAGGCGTTCGCCAGTGACGATGGTTGTAGGCGCCGGCGCTGGGGTGACGGCGGGCGCGTCGGGCATGGCGGCGCGCACGGCGCCGCCCGAGAGCATCGCCGCGCTGCCGCAGATCAGACATGCCCGGCCGACAGGCGAAAGCGCGAAAGGAAAGGAGAGCCTGGACACAATCACCTCGTGGTGTTCAAAAACCGAAACCTACGAGCGCGATGCTCCGGCGGGTGCGGGCCATGCCTGGAACGTCAGGCAGAGCGTGGGCGTGAGGCATTGTTCGGAATAGACCACCCGCTCCTGCGCGCCGCTGAGGTCGACCGCGTACCGGGCAGCAGGCACGGTGGGCGCGCGGCCTTCAGGCGCAGCGGTTTCCTCGAACCATTGCAGGGCGTCCGGGCGCATGCCGACCAGCCGCGACGAAGCCGGCGCCGGTACCGCCCTGATGAGCACCTGTTCCCGCACGCCGACCGCATACCCGGGCATGACGTCGCGCTGGCGCCGGTAGCTCGCGGGCGAAGACAGTGCGGATTTCCAGGTGGGGACGTCGGCGAACTGCACCGCGCGCCAGTCGGTGCTCAGGCCCGCGGTGCCGGCCACACGGCCGCGCCACAGGTTGATCTTTTCCTTGGCCGCGCTGTACCAGACCTCGGTGCCGGCCTCGGGCGCGGCATCGACATAACCCAGCACCATCAGTGCCACGCTCTTGCCGTTGGTGACCCGCATGTAGACGAGGTCGGGGTTCAGCTTGGCGGAATCCGCGGCCGGTGCGCCGAAGTTGAACTTGAAGGCGTCGGTGACCATGGAGGTATCGGTGGCGCAACCGGCCAGCGCTGCAGCGGCCGTGGTGAGCGCTGCGATACGAACGAATAATCTGCGCATGAAGCACCCCAGAAACGACTGTGGGGGCAAAGACCGACCGGAATCGGACTTTGCCCCCACACGCGCAAAAGCGCGTTGCACTGACTTAGCGGGTGCCGGTGGTGCCGGTGGTGCCGCCGATGACAGGCGAGTTGCTGTTGCTGGAGGAAGAAGCAGCGGCAGCGACCACGACGGACACGACCACCACACCGGCGGCGATCACGCCAACCGACACGCCGGCGAAAGCGCCAGCGGTGGCGCTGGCGCCACCGGCGCCGAAACCGCCGACGCCAGCGGTTTGCGCTTGCGACAGGGCAGGGGCGGCCATCAGGCCGGCAGACAGGACGAGGGCAAGGATCTTGCTGGTCTTCATGGGATTTTCCTAGGAGGGTGGACGAACGATGGATTTATCCTAACACGCATACCGCACTGCAACATCAATTAGAAACAACGGTGCAGATTAAGAACGGTTGTAGCCTACATAAACAACCTGCGGCGGTTCTGGATCGTCGCGGTGATGCGACATCGGCGGTGCAGCTAGACTGCCCGCCCTCACGCCGCGGTCTTCGACCGGCCGGCGCAATTCCTGCCTTGGGCCTCGAAAGCTTACGTGACCACATCTGTTTTATTGACCGGCGGCGCTGGCTATATCGGCAGCCACACCCTCCTGGCGCTGCATGCGGTGGGGCTCCAGCCGGTGGTACTGGACGATTTTTCCAACAGCCAACCCGAAGTGCTTCATAGATTGGCCGAACTCACCGGCGTGCCGGTGCTGTTCGAGCAGGCCAGCATCTTCGACGACGAGGTGGTGGCCCGGCTGGTGGAGCAGCACGACGTGCGCGCCGTCATCCACTTCGCCGGTTTCAAGGCGGTGGGCGAGAGCGTGGCCGACCCGCTCAAGTACTACGCCACCAACGTGGGCGGGCTCACCGCGCTGCTGCGCACCCTGCAGCGCACCCGCTGCCGGGCGCTGGTGTTCTCGTCGAGCG
>JAKONS010000376.1 GCA_022701845.1 Burkholderiaceae bacterium | reverse complement strand
GATCGTCACCGACGACCCGGCCAAGTACGACGGGGTGCAGATCGCCGGCGACCCGCCGGTGCGCCACCGCGACGAACTCGACGCCACCCAGCGCGAACTGCGCGAGGTGGCCGGCACCACCATCCTGGTCTACGACCAGACCTGCGCCACCGAGAAACGCCGCCGCAGGAAGCGCGGCACCCTGGCCGACCCGGCCACCCGCATCGTCATCAACGACCTGGTGTGCGAGGGCTGCGGCGACTGCGGCGTGCAGAGCAACTGCCTGTCGGTGGAGCCGCTGGAGACGCCCTTCGGCCGCAAGCGCACCATCAACCAGAGCAGCTGCAACAAGGACACCAGCTGCCTGAAGGGCTTCTGCCCGAGCTTCGTCGAGGTGTCCGGCGGCACCCTGAAGAAGAAGGCCAAGGGCAGCGGGCCGAGCCCGGCCGACCTGGGCGCGCTGCCAGACCCGGTGCTGCCGACGCTGTCGGACAGATCCGGCCAGCCGTGGGGCATCGTGGTGGCCGGCGTGGGCGGCACCGGCGTCATCACCATCGGCCAGCTGCTGGGCGTGGCGGCGCACCTGGAGGGCCGGGGCGTGGTCACCCAGGACGCCGCCGGCCTGGCGCAGAAGGGCGGCGCCACCTGGAGCCATGTGCTGCTGGCCGCGCGCCAGGACGACATCCTGACCACCCGCGTCGGCACCGCCGCCGCCGACGTGGTCCTGGCCTGCGACCCGCTGGTGGCCGCCCACCAGGACACCACCGACCGCCTGCGCCGCGGCCGCAGCCATGTCGCCCTGAACCGCCACGGCGCGCCGACTTCCGCCTTCGTGCGCGACGGCGACTGGCAGAACCCGACCGACGCCTGCGTGGCCGAACTGGTGCGGCTGCTGGGCGACGAGGCGGTGGCCGGTTTCGATGCCGACACCGCCGCGGTGCGGCTGATGGGCGACAGCCTGTATGCCAATCCGATGCTGCTGGGCTATGCCTGGCAGCGGGGCTGGATCCCGGTCGGCCACCAGGCGTTGATGCGGGCGATCGAGCTCAACGCGGTGGCGATCGAGGCCAACAAAACCGCCTTCCTGTGGGGCCGGCATGCAGCGCACGACGCGGCGGCTTTCGCCGCGCTGGTGACGCCGGCGCAGGTGATCGCCTTCCAGCCGCGCGAGACCCTGAAGACGCTGGTGGCGCGGCGGGTCGAGTTCCTGACGGCCTACCAGAACGCCGGCTATGCCGAGCGCTACCGTGCGCTGGTCGGCTGGGTGGAGGCTGCCGGCCACGGCACCGCGCTGGCCGAGGCGGTGGCCCGGTCGCTGTTCAAGCTGATGGCCTACAAGGACGAATACGAGGTGGCACGGCTGCAGGCCGACCGCGGCTTTCTCGACAAGCTGCACGGCATGTTCGACGGCGAGGTCACGCTGCACTACCACCTGGCGCCGCCGATCCTGGGCCGCAGGAACGCGCGCGGCGAGCCGGTGAAGCAGCGCTTCGGCCCGTGGATGCTGCCGGCCTTCGGACTGCTGGCGCGCTTCAAGTTCCTGCGCGGCAGCGTGTTCGACCCGTTCGGCCACACCGAGGAGCGCCGCACCGAGCGGGCGCTGGTCGCGGACTACGAAGCGACGGTCGAGGAATTGCTGAGCGGCCTGGCCGCCGGCGGCGATCCCGCACTGGCGCTGGAGATCGCGCGCCTGCCGGAAAGCATCAAGGGCTACGGCCATGTGAAGGCGCGCAACCTGGCGGCCGCGCGCGACAAGGTCGAGGCCCTGCTCGCCCGCTGGCGCGCGCCGCTGCCGACGGCACGCGCCGCCTGAACTCAGGGCTTGGCGGGAACCGTGGTGGTGGTGGTGGTCTCTCGGATCACGCCGCCGCCTTCCACGCTGCCCTGGCTGGTGGTGCTGGTGGTGCTGCTAGTGCCGCCGCCGCTGACCCGGGTCAGGCAGTCGGTCTTCTCGCCGCCGGTCAGGGCACGGCAGCGGTCGGCCGCGTTGCCCTTGGCCGCGGCGCCGGGCGCGGTGAGGCCGCCGCGACGGGCTTCGGCCTGGGCGGCGCCGGTTTCGCGCTTGCAGGCGGCCGGGTCGTTCTTGGCCTCGTTGGCGGTGCAGCCGTGCACCACGTCGGCGGCCTGCGCGGCCAGGCCGAGCAGGCAGGCACCGGCCAGAAGCGTGGCGCCGCGGGCGATGCGAATAGCGTGGAAGCGGGGGTTCATGCTTGTCTCCTGGGGGCGGCCGCGGCTTACGGACGCAGGGTCGCGGTCAGCGTGATCTCGGGCACCGAGGCCAGCGCCTTCGACAGCGGGCAGTTCTGCTTGGCACCCTGGGCGAGTTCCTGGAACTTGGCTTCGTCGACACCCGGCACCGCCGCGTCGAGCGTGAGGGCGATGCGGTCGATCTTGAAGCCGTCGCCGTCCTTGGCCAGGCGCACCTTGGCCTGGGTGTTCACTTCCTTGGTGGGGAAGCCGGCCTTCTCCGCGGCGAAGGCGAACGCCATGGTGAAGCAGGCCGCGTGCGCCGCGCCCAGCAGTTCCTCGGGGTTGGTGCCGGAGGTGTCGTTCTCGAAGCGGGTGGCGAAGCCGTAGGGCTGTGCGCGCAGGGTGGAGGTCTGGGTGTCGATGGCGCCCTTGCCGGTCTTGCCAGCGCCTTCCCAATGCACGGAAGCGGATTTTTCGATCATGTGATGTCCTCGGAGGTTGCGGGGGAGAAAAACGGGACCGCCCTGCCGGCGGGTGCCGGCGGCGTCTCGGCACCCGAGGGTCCACGAGCGCGGCACCGGCGGCCACACGAGATGTAACAGCGGCGCGGCTCCGGTCGCACCGCGACGGCGCTACAGCGTCGGATCGGGGTCGTCGTCGTCGCCGGAGCCGCAGGACGACAGCAGCTGCTGGTCGTCGTCGTTCAGCACCCGCAGCGGCGTCGCCTTGGCCAGCGCCAGCCAGATGCCGAACGGCAGCACCCGGGCACGCCGCGGCGCCGGCCGCGCCACCACCAGCCGCGGCGATTCCGCCGGGCCTTCGGCCAGCATCACGCCGCAGGTCGCGGGAATCTCGTCGGGCTCGCCGATCGGGCGGCCCTTGCCGTCGCGCCCCA
>JAKONS010000371.1 GCA_022701845.1 Burkholderiaceae bacterium | reverse complement strand
GCCGGGTGCTGCCGCTGCTGCAGGCCGGGCGCATCGCGCCGCGCCTGCACCGCAGCTTCCCGCTGGCGCAGGCCGCCGACGCGCACCGCGCGCTGGAGCGCGGCGAAGTCTTCGGCAAGCTGGTGCTGGTGCCCTGACCATGATGAAACTGCTGTTCGCCCCGACATCGCCCTTCGTGCGCAAGGTGATGGTGTGCGCCCACCTGACCGGCCAGGCCGACGCGATCGAGCGCCTCGACAGCGCCGCCCACCCGGTGCGGCGCGACCCGCGCATCGCCGCCCACAACCCGCTGGCCAAGGTGCCGACGCTGGTGCTGGAAGACGGCCGCGCGCTCTACGACAGCCGGGTCGTCTGCGAATACCTGGCCCACCGCGCGGGCGACCGGCACGGCATCTTCCCGGCCGCCGGCGACGCCCGCTGGCAGGCGCTGGCCCGCCAGGCGCTCGGCGACGGTTTGCTCGACGCCGCCCTGCTGGCCCGCTACGAATTCACCGCCCGCCCGCCCGAGGTGCAGTGGCCCGGCTGGCGCGAGGCCCTGCTGGCCAAGGTCGATGCCTGCCTGGAAGCGATCGAGGCGATCGCCGGCGAACTGCCGACCGCGTCGCCCACCATCGGCGAGATCACCCTCGGCTGCGGCCTGGGTTATCTGGACTTCCGTTTTCCCGAGATCGACTGGCGCGCCCGCTGCCCGCAGGCGGCGCGCTGGAACGAGGCTTTCCAGCGCCTGCCCGCGATGCTCGCCACCCGCCCCTACGACGCCTGAACCCGAGACACCGCCCCATGACCGAAACCGCCCCGCGCCCCGTCACCGTCTGGTTCCTCAACGGCCCCAACGCCAACCTCTACGGCCTGGACGCCAACAAGACCTACGGCACCGACAGCTTCCCGGTGCTGCAGTCGCGCTGCGAGCAGAAGGCCGCCGCGCTGAACGTGCAGCTGCGCTTTCTGCAGTCGAACTATGAGGGCCAGCTGATCGACTGGATCCAGGAGGCGCGCGGCGTGGCCGACGGCATCGTCATCAACGCCGCCGGGCTCACCTACACCTCGATCCCGATCCTCGACGCGCTGCTGTCGTTCCCGGGAAAGATCATCGAGGCGCACATGAGCAACATCTGGAAGCGCGAGCCGTTCCGCCACCATTCCTACATCTCGAAGGTGGCCGACGGCGTGATCGCCGGGCTGGGCGGCGACGGCTACGAGATGGCGATCGAGGCGGTGGCCCGGCTGGCACGCAAGCAACTTGCTGCCGCTGCGGCCTGACACGAGGCACCCCCCGATGACCGCTCCCGCACCCCTGTCCGGCACCCTCGCCTTCTACAGCGACTTCGACAGCTTCGACACCTGGAAGAACGCACTGGCCGTGCAGCTGCCCTGGCTCACGGTGCGCGCCGCCCACGAAATAGAGCGCGGCGAGGACATCGACTACGCGATGGTCTGGAAGCCGCCGCAGGGCTTTTTCGCGCGCATGCCGAACCTGCGGCTGATCGTGAACCTGGGCGCCGGCGTCGATTCGCTGGTGGCCCGCGACGACCTGCCGGCCGGCGTGCCGATCACCCGCATCGCCGACCCGAAGATGTCCCGGATGATGGCCGGCTATGTGCTGTTCGCGGTGCTGCGCCATGCGCGCGAGATCCCGTTCTTCGAGCAGGCGCAGCGCCTGGGCGAATGGGCGTACCGCCATCCGCGCGGGCCGGAGGAGATCACGGTGGCGGTGCTGGGCCTGGGCCAGCTGGGCGCCCAGGCGGCGCACGAGCTGCAGCGCCAGGGTTTTCGCACCCTCGGCTGGTCGCGCAGCCCGGCGCGCCTCGAGGGCGTCGAATGCTTCGACGGCCCGGCCACCCTGGACACGGTGCTGGCGCAGGCCGACATCGTGGTGGTGATGCTGCCGCTGACGCCGCAGACGAACCGCCTGTTCGACCGCGAGCGCCTGGAGAAGATGAAGCCCGGCGCCGCACTGGTGAACGTGGCCCGCGGCGCGCTGATCGACCAGGCGGCACTGACCGAACTGCTGAAGCGCGGCCACATCGGCGCCGCCACGCTGGACGTGTTCGAGCGCGAGCCGCTGCCGCCGGGCGACCCGCTGTGGAGCATGCCGAACGTGCTGATCACGCCGCACCTGGCCTCGGTGGCGATCCCCTCGTCGTCGGCCGAGCAGATCGCCGGGAACATCCTGCGGGTGGCGCGGGGCGAGGCGCCGGAGAACCGGGTGGATCCGTCGCGGGGCTACTGACCCGCCAGGCGCCGCGCCGGCCGCACCGGCCGCGCTAGCCGCGCACCACCACCAGGTGCTGCGGCACCACCTTCCGGATCTCGCGCTTGACATGGTCGAGGAAGGGCTTGAACGCCAGGGTCGACGCGGCCCGGCTGGAGAACACGATCGCGTAGTCGGCGACCACCACCGGCTCGAACGGGATGAACTTCAGCAGCCCGCCGGTATAGGCGCCGGCCGAGATCGGGTCGAGCAGCGAGATGCCCGCGCCGGCTTCGACCAGCTTGAGGATGGTGGCCGACAGCTGCGCCTCGATGTTGATCTGCCGGTTCACCCCGTGCGACAGCATGATCGCGTCGATCATCGACCGGGTGTCGAGCAGCTGCGAATGCGCGACGAAGCGTTCGCCCTCGAAATCCGCCGGCTGCAACAGCTTGCGGCCGGCCAGCCGGTGGTGCAGCGGCAGCACCCCGACCATGCGCGCCGACAGCAGCAGCTCGCTCTGGCCGGTGCCGGTCTTGCGGGTGTTGTGCATCACGAAACCCAGGTCGCAATGGCCGCCGTGCACCAGTTCCAGCACCGTCGGGGTGCTGTGGGTGCGCAGGGCCACCAGGGTTTCCGGATGCTCCGCCGAGAACGCGGCGATCGCGTTCGGCAGGAACGACAGCGCCATTGACGGCGCCGCGGCGATGTCCAGCCGCGCCAGCTTCTGCACCCGGGTGTTCGACGCGGCGTTGGCGATGCGCTCGATGCTCACCAGCGCCTGGTGCACGTCCTCCAGCAGCAGCGTCGCCTCGCTGGTGGGAATCAGCCGGCCCTTGCTGCGCCGGAACAGGGTGATCGCCA
>JAKONS010000356.1 GCA_022701845.1 Burkholderiaceae bacterium | reverse complement strand
TCCTGGCGCGTACACCGTCGATGAAGTGGTTGTGCATGATGCCGAACATCCAGGCGCGGATGTCTCCGCGTTTCTGCCAGAGCGAGAACCGGCTCCACGCTCGCTCCAGCGTATCCTGCACCAAGTCGTCGGCGCGCGCGGTGTCCGACACCAGTCCGCGCGCGTAACGGCGCAGGCCCGGAATGCAGGCGACGATCGCGGCTTCGTCCTGTGCGCGCATGGGCTGAAGCGTCGTGCTCTCTGCGGTCTTGGTCGATCAGGGCTTGATGACGTGCCAGACGTTCTTGAAGTTGTCGCCGGTCATATCGCCGGCCTTCATGTCGGACTTGTAGAGGTAGACCGGCTTGCCCTTGTAGGCCCACTGCTTGGTGCCGTCGTCGCGTGTGACGATGGTCATGTCGCCTTCGGGCTTCGCGTCCGCTTCTGCCATCACCGGGGGCCACAATCCGGCGCACGGGCCGTTGCAGGCGCTTTTGCCGCTGCCGGCGGTGTCGTTGTCGAAGGTGTAGAGCGTCATGCCGCTGGTGTTGACCAGCATGCCGCCGGCCGTCTTCACTGGGGCGGCAGCCTGGGCGAAGCCAGCCGACGCGGCGGCGATGGCGAGAACGAGAGTCGAGACGAGGTGCTTGTTCATGGGAGTCCTTTGAAGGAAAAGTGGAAAAGACACTGCATAGACGCACGGCAGTGCCTGTCTATTCCAATGATTTCCAACAATTTGCGGCGCGGACCGGTTCGGTCTTTGCGTTGACGCCTTGGGCAACACTGTACCGATGGAGCAACTGCACGCGCCGGTCGACGATAGGGCGATGATCAAGGGGCCTTCAAGGGTGAGGGGCCACTGGTAGTGATGGATCCGAGCTTCTCAGCCAGCGTCGATGCCGAAAGCTCGCCCGTTCGCGTGTTGATCAACCGTCCCGTGGCGTCTAAAAACAGCGTGGTCGGGAGTCCTCGCTGTTCAAATGCCTTCAGCGCCTGACTCTCCCGGTCCAAAAGAACATTGCGCAGCGGCAGGTTGCGAGCAGCCAGCCAATGGCCCACCCGCTCTGCAGACTCACCTTGGTTGATGAAAACAAAGTTCACGGCCGGGTTACCAACCTGCGCCGCATGCAGCACCGGCATCTCACGCACGCATGGCGGACACCAGGTGGCCCAGAGGTTGACCACCGTGGGCTTGCCTTCAAACTGTGTGAGGTCAATGCTGGCACCCTGCAGGCTTGTGAACGCCAACGCAGGAAGCTTGCGCTCCTCGACAGGCAGAGACACGGCAGCCAGACCACCTCCCCAGATTGCAGTGCCTACAAGCAGGGCGGACCGTAGTGGTTTGCGCAGGACAGGCCTTTTGAACTGCCAGGCGATGGCAAACAGCCAGGCGGCGGCGAATCCCGCCAACGGCTGCCACCCGCCGTCACGGAAGTCCAGGACCGCCAGCGGCGATGCGCGGTAGGTCGTGCTGAACTGAAGAACAAACGCAAGCCGTGCCACCCCGAGGCCAACCACCAGCGACCAGAACAGCACGGGTTCAACGTCCACGCCGACACTGCGAGCGGCGCGTCTGCCAATGAAAGAAGCCGCTGCGAGGGCAGCGAACATGAAGAGCAGCGCCACGGGCACGACAAGCGGCCCGATCTGGACGCTACTTGGCATCAAGCTGCTTTCGCCTGGGCATTGCGTTCAGTGGAATGCGCAGGTAGGCGATGCCGTTCTCGTCGGCGGGCGGCAGCTGGCCTGCCCGAACATTTACCTGGATCGAGGGCAGGATGAGCGTGGGCACCTCCAGCGTCGCGTCTCTCGCCTTGCGCATCACGACGAACTCCGCTTCGCCGATGTCATCGCGCACGTGGATGTTGCTCGCCTTCTGCTCCGCAACGGTGGTCTCCCACCTAGCCTCCCGACCCTTGGGTGGGTAGTCGTGGCACACGAAGACCCGTGTCTCGGGCGGCAGGGCCAGGAGTCGGTGGATTGAGCGGTACAGCACGTGGGCGTCGCCGCCTGGAAAGTCGGCGCGGGCGGTGCCGACATCGGGCATGAACAGGGTGTCGCCCACGAAAACGGCGCCGTCGACCAGGTAAGCCATGTCCGTTGGCGTATGACCAGGCACCAGCAGCGCAGCCGCCTCGATATCGCCGATCTTGAACACCTCACCGTCTTGAAAGAGATGGTCGAACTGGCTGCCGTCGGGCAGGAACGTTCGTTCGAGGTTGTAAATCTGCTTGAACGTCGCCTGCACCTCGCGGATGTGCTCGCCGATGGCGATTTGCCCGCCCACCTGCGCTTGCAGGTAGCGCGCGCCCGACAGATGGTCCGCGTGCGCATGCGTCTCGAGAATCCACTGCACGGTGAGCCCTTCGGCCTTCACGTGCGCGAGCATGGCATCGGCAGCGTTCGTGTCCGTGTGCCCGGACTTGAAGTCGTAGTCCAGGACCGGGTCGATGATTGCCGCTTGCCGGGTTCTAAGGTCGGTGACGACATACGAGACGGTCCACGTCTTGGCGTCAAAAAACGATTGAATGTGAGTTCGGGCAGGCATGCAGCACCTCGGATTTCATTTTATTGACATTGATTATATGTTTTAGTATATTGAAATCAGTCTTTCTAAGACTCATGAACGCCAAACCCACCGCCATCACGCCCGAGCTGCTGCGAAACGCAGCCACTGACGCCGTGGCCGCATTGAAGGTGCTCGCCAACACGGACCGGTTGCTCATCCTTTGCCAGCTTTCCCAAGGAGAGATGTGCGTCAGTGATCTCGAAGAAACGCTGGAGATCCGTCAGCCCACGCTGTCGCAACAGCTGTCCGTGCTGCGCAACGAGGCCGTCGTGAGCACGCGTCGGGAGGGAAAGAACATCTTCTACAGCGTGGCCGACGAACGCCTGCTCGAAATGCTGTCGGTTTTGTACCGCTTGTACTGTCCCCAGGAGTAACCCATGTCCATTGATTGGAATGTCTTCACACCCTGGACGTCCCTGGCCGGCGGCGTGCTCATCGGCATCGCCACAGCGATGTTTGTTCTCTTGAATGGCCGCATCGCCGGCATCAGCGGCGTGCTCGGCGGGTTGTTGAAGCCGGCCGAGGGCGATGTTGGCTGGCGGCTTGCCTTTGTGCTCGGCTTGGTGGGCGCACCCTTGGTGTTCCTGCTTTTCGACAACGCGCCCAGCCTGCAGATCGACGCCGGTTACGTGGCCCTGGTTGTGGCTGGACTTCTTGTGGGGGTGGGGACACGGTATGGGTCGGGTTGCACCAGCGGCCATGGCGTGAGCGGCCTGTCGCGCCTGTCGCCGCGATCACTCGCTGCCACGGCAGCGTTCATGGGCGCCGGGTTCTTGACCGTGTACGTCGCTCGCCACCTGCTCGGGCTTTGAGGAGACCACCATGTACGTTTTGACGTCGCTGCTCGCCGGTCTCGTGTTTGGCTTAGGCCTCATCGTCTCGGGTATGGCCGATCCAGCCAAGGTGCTTGGCTTCCTGGACCTCGCTGGCCGTTGGGACCCGTCGCTGGCCTTCGTGATGGCTGGCGCCATCGCCGTCGGGCTGATGGCCTTCGCCGTTGCGCGCCGTAGAACGGTGTCTTTCCTGGGTGCCGAGATGAAGCTGCCCAAGGCCAACGAGATCGACCGGCGCCTGATCGGCGGCGGCCTTCTGTTTGGCATCGGGTGGGGGATCGCCGGCTTCTGCCCTGGACCTGCACTCGTTGCGCTGGGCATGGGGGAGAAAAAAGCAGTGGTGTTCGTGGCCGCCATGTTGATCGGCATGGGCGTATTCGAACTGCTCGAGCGCCACCAGCGCGCTGTCCAACCAAGCCACGCGTGAACGAATGAACTTCGCTCTGAGTTGGCTCGCCGCGCTGCTGACCGTGGCGGTCCTGCTCGCTTACGAGACATCGCTGGCGATGGCCCAGCGCCGGCGCCCGGAACGCATGGCCCGGACGGTGCATGCCAACCTGCGCCAGGACTGGTTTGAAGCGGTGTCGGCACAAAAGGGCTCGGAAATCCTGGCTGTCCAGACCTTGCGTAACGCCGTCATGTCAGCCTCGATGACCGCATCGACGGCCGCGCTCGGGTTGATGGGAACCGTGACGCTTGCCGTGCCTTCCCTGCATGCGCAGTTCGGCGACGCGACATCGCCGCTTCCGAATTTCACGCCGCGCCTGGCGATGGAACTGGTTCTCCTAGCGCTGCTGTTCGCGTCACTGGTCTCCTCCGTGATGGCCGTGCGGTACTACAACCATGCTGGATTCATCGGCGGCATGCCGGTCGATTCGGAGGCGAGGAAGCATTGGACTCGTGCGGGCACGGCCTACGTGCGCAAAGCGGGCGTGCTCTACAGCTGGGCCCTGCGTCAGCTGATCCTGCTGGCGCCCGTCGTGGCGTTGATTCTTCACCCTGTGGCCGGTCCGATCGCTGCACTGGTCGTTTGCGCCATCCTGTTCAGCTTCGACAGGGTCTAGTCCACACCTTCCGAGGGAGGCTGAATTCAGCACTTGTGCTTTCATCTGCTTTACCACGGCAAGGGCTGTCAAATTGCTCTTGGTTTTCAAGTGGATCGTGACCGAGAACCGGACTATGCAAGTTGATCAGTGCTCATGTCGATGGTGCGCATCGGGCATGCCATCTTCAACCGGGAAGATCCCGTCTATGCGCGGCTGCTCAGAGCCTGGGACCGAGCCGCTGATCGGCATTAGGACGTCGGGCTGAGCGCGTTGCCCATCGACGTCCTCACGCTCTAGCGAAAATTTCGCGCCCGCGAAACTGGAGCTTGAATGTCGCGTGAAGGCGCAGGACGATAAAGCTGGCCATCCCCGATGATTCAAGCGCGACCTCACTTCAATCCGTTGCTGTGCGCCCGAGGCGGCGACGCGCTTTTGGCTGCCATCGAACGTTCCTGCGCTAAACCATCGACGATCGGACAGTCGGGGCGGTCGTCGCCATGGCAATGGCTCACCAGGTGCGCCAGCGTGGCCCGCATCGCGCCGAGTTCCCGCAGCTTGGCGTCGAGTTCCTGCAGGTGCGCTTGCGCCAGCGCCTTGACCTGCCGGCTCGGCCGGCGCTTGTCCTGCCACAGCCCGAGCAGCTCGCGGATCTGGTCGATGGAGAACCCGAGGTCGCGTGACTGGCGGATGAAGCGCAGGGTGCTCACTTCCCGGTCCGTGTACTGGCGATAGCCTGCCTCGGTGCGCAAGGCTTCCGGGAACAGCCCGACCTTCTCGTAGTGGCGGATCATCTTGGCCGAGACCCCGGAGGCCTGGGCCGTCTCGCCAATGTTCAACAGTGTCATGGGTCTGAGCCTCAAGCCTTGAGGGCCGGGTGGGTGGAAGACAGGACAGGCGACGCAAGCAATGCTTCCTGCTGCTGCAGCGAACGCCAGCGCCGCAGCAGCAAGGCGTTGCCGACCACGCTCACGCTGCTGAAGGCCATGGCCGCGCCGGCAATCATCGGACTGAGCAGACCCAAGGCCGCCAATGGGACGCCCAGCGCGTTGTAGCCGAACGCCCACCACAGGTTCTGCTTGATCTTGGCGTAGGTGCGGCGCGAAACGTCGATGG
>JAKONS010000353.1 GCA_022701845.1 Burkholderiaceae bacterium | reverse complement strand
CGCGACCAGGCGCCGATCCTGATCATGGCCGGCCGCTCGCCGATCACCGAGGCCGGCCTGCACGGCTCGCGCAACCGGCCGATCCACTGGGCGCAGGAGATGTACGACCAGGCCGGCATGCTGCGCGAATTCGTGAAGTGGGATGTCGAGCTGCGCATGGCCTCCGAGACCGCCGACACGGTGGCGCGCGCCATGGAAGTGATGATGGCCTCGCCGCGCGGGCCGGCCTATCTGTCGCTGCCGCGCGAGGTACTGAGCATGCCGGTGCCGGCCGCGCGGGCGGTGGTGGTGCCCCGGGCGCTGGCCGCGGCGCCCTGGCCGCATCCCGACGCGGTCGATACGCTGGCCGGCTGGATCGCCGCCGCCGCGCGGCCGCTGGTGGTGGCCTCGGCCTCCGGCCGCAACGCCGGCGGCTTTTGGGCGCTGGCCGCGTTCGCCGAGCGTTTCGCGCTGCCGGTGGTGACGCTGGCCGGGCGCTACGCCTGCCTGCCGCACCGCCATGCGATGCATTTCGGCTACCAGGTGGGGCCGCTGCTGGAAGAGGCCGACCTGGTGCTCGTGCTCGACTGCGATGTGCCCTGGCTGCCGTCGCTGGAGGCGCCGCCGGCCGGCTGCCGGGTGGCGCACCTGGCGGCCGATCCGGCCTTCGTGCGCTATCCCACCCGGGGCTTTCCGGTGGATCTGTCGATCACCGCCGACCCGGTGGCCGGCCTGCAGGCGCTCGGCCGCGCGCTGGATGCGGCGGACGTCGCCGGCAGCGAGGGCGTGGCCCGGCGCCGCACCGCGCTGGCCGCCCGCCGCGCGGCGATGCGCGCCGCCTGGCAGGCGCAGGGCGACGCCGCCGCGGCCGACGGCGAATACATCCGCCCCGAATACATCAGCCGCTGCATCGCGCAGGCGGTGGGCGACGAGGCGGTGATCGTCAACGAATACCCGCTGCGCCTGGAGCACTGCCCGCGCAACCTGCCCGACACCTTCTACGGCCTGAGCCCGGCCGGCGGCCTGGGCTGGGGCCTGGGCGCGGCGATCGGCATGAAGCGGCTGCGGCCCGACGCCACCGTGGTGGTGACGCTGGGCGACGGCGCCTACATGTTCGACAACCCGACCGCCTGCCACTGGGTGTCGGCGCAGCAGGGCTTGCCGGTGCTGGTGGTGGTGTTCAACAACCAGATCTACGGCGCGGTGCGCAACTCGACCGCCTCGATGTACCAGGAAGGCGCGTCGGCGGCCAACGGCTGCCGGATGCTGGCCGACCTGAGCCCGTCGCCGGCCTTCGAAATGATCGCCCAGGCCAGCGGCGCCTATGGCGAGCGGGTCGAGGACCCGGCCGCGCTGCCGGCGGCGCTGCAGCGCGCCCTGCATGCGGTGCGGGTCGAGGGCCGGCAGGCCCTGCTCAACGTGGTGTGTCGCTACTGACGGCCGCCCCTCTATCCCCACCCCTGCTTCGAACGCCATGGACATACAGCACGACGACCCGCAGACCTCGCTCGACGGCCGGGTGGTGATCGTCACCGGCGGCGCCCGCGGCCTGGGCCGCGAGATGGCGCTGGAACTGCTGGCGCGCGGCGCGCGGGTGGTGGTCACCGGCGCGGCCGCGTCGCCCGCGCTCGACGCGATGGCGGCCGCCGCCGATGCCCTGGCGGCGGGCGACCGCCTGTGGGCCGCGGTGGCCGATGTGACCCGCTTCGGCGACTGCGCCGCGCTGGTCGAGGCCACCGGGCGCCGCTTCGGGCCGCCTTCGGTGCTGGTCAACAACGCCGGGCGCGGCATGCGGCTGGTGAGCGAGACCTTCAACACCGAGCCCACCCGCTTCTGGCAGACCGACCCGGCCGCCTGGCAGGCCATCGTCGAGACCAACCTCAACGGCGCCTTCTACATGGCCCGCGCCGCGGTGCCGGGCATGGTGGCGCGCGGCTTCGGCAAGGTGATCAACATCTCGACCAGCGACCCGACCATGGTGCGGCGCGGCTATGCGCCCTACGGTCCGTCGAAGGCCGGGCTGGAGGCGGCGTCGCGGGTGTGGGCGCAGGACCTGGCCGGCACCGGGGTCGACGTGAACGTCTACCTGCCCGGCGGCGCCGCCGACACCGACCTGCTGCCGCCGGGGCCGGGCAGGAAGGGCGCCGACGGCAACCTGCTGCCGGCCGCGGTGATGCGGCGCGGCATCGGCTGGCTGTGCGGCGATGCGTCGAACGGCGTCACCGGCCGGCGCTTCGTCGCCCGGCTGTGGGGCGAGGGCGCCGCGGAGCCGGGCGCGGCCGGCGCGCCGAGCATGCTGTTCCCGGCTCAGTAGGCGTAGACGCCCGATTTCGTCTTGCGGCCCAGCCGGCCGGCCGCCACCATCTCGCGCAGCAGCGGGCAGGGGCGGTATTTCGGGTCGCCGAACTCGGCCAGGTACACCTCCAGCACCGCCAGGCAGACATCCAGGCCGATCATGTCGGCCAGCGCCAGCGGGCCGATCGGCTGGTTGCAGCCGAGCTTCATGCCCTCGTCGATGTCCTCGGCGGTGGCGGTGCCCTCGGCCAGCACGAAGAAGGCCTCGTTGATCATCGGCACCAGGATGCGGTTGACGACGAAGCCCGGCGCGTTCTTCACGCTGATCGGCGTCTTGCCCAGGCGCACCGCCAGCGCCTTCACCGCATCGTGGGTGGCAGCGCTGGTCTGCAGGCCGGTGATCACCTCGACCAGCGCCATCATCGGCACCGGGTTGAAGAAGTGCATGCCGATGAAGCGGTCGGCGCGGCCGGTGGCGGCGGCCAGCTTGGTGATCGAGATCGACGAGGTGTTCGAGGCCATCAGCGTCTTGGCGGGCAGCAGGGCGTCGGCCTGCTGCAGGATCTTCGTCTTCAGCGCCAGGTTCTCGGTGGCGGCCTCGATCACCAGCTGCGCGCCGGCCAGGTCTTCGTAGCGGGTGGAGGTGGTCACCAGCGCCAGCGCGCGGTCCTTGTCGGCGGCGGTGAGCTTCTCCTTCTTGATCAGCCGGTCGAGGCTCGCGCCGATGGTGGCCAGGCCCTTTTGCACCGCGTCTTCGGAGATGTCGACCATGACCACCGGAATGCCCACCACCGCGCAGGCCTGCGCGATGCCGTTGCCCATGGTGCCGGCACCGATGATGCCTACCGTCTGAATGTCCATGCCAGAAATCTCCTGAGGTCTCGATTGAAAAACGGGAAGGCGCGCGGCGCCCTGCGTATCACGCCTTGAAACGCTTGCGGGTCAAAGCCAGGGCCACCCAGAAGCCGGCCACGCCGTAGACCAGCAGCACCGCCGCATGGCGCAGCCAGTCGTCGGGCCAGCGGTCCATGAAGAGCGGCCGCACCAGCGCCACCGCGCTGGTCAGCGGCAGCCAGGCCGACACCGTCTGCACCGCGGCCGGCAGCTGCTCCAGCGGGAAGAACACGCCCGACAGGAACATCATCGGCGTGATGAACAGGGTGAAGTAGTAGGTGAAGAAGTCGTAGCCCTTGGCCAGCGCGTTGAAGATCAGCGCCAGCGAGGCGAACACCACGCCGGTGGCGGCCAGCACCGGCCAGGCCAGCAGCAGTTTCGGGCTGTGGCTGATCTGCAGCGCCAGCATCACCAGCAGGATCGCGGTGACGGTGAACAGCGCCTTGAAGCCGGCCCACAGCATCTCGGCCAGCACGATGTCGTCGAGGCCGACCGGCGCATTCATGATGCCGTCCCAGGTGCGCTGCACCGACATGCGCGAGAACGCCGAATACAGGCCCTCGAACGACGCCGCCTGCATCGCGCTCATGCAGATCGAGCCGCTGGCCAGGAACAGGATGTAGGGCACCACCACCGCGCCGTCGGCGGTGGTCACGGTGATCCTGCCGACCAGCGCGCCCATGCCGTAGCCGAAGGCCACCAGCCAGATCAGCGGCTCGGCGATGTTGCCGATCAGGCTGGGAATGGCCAGCTTCTTCCACACCAGGAAGTTGCGCAGGAACACCGGCCACCAGCGCATCGAGAGATGCGGCGGCGCCCAGATTCTCGGGGCGTGATCAGGAGCGTGAGTCGTCATCGTCGAAACCTGTTTGAAGCGAAGGCATTTCAGGGAACACCGTGGAACCGGCTTCGCCGGGCCACCGGTGTTGCCCCCGGCAAGGGGGTTGGCGAAGACACGAAGTGCGTAGCCTGGGGGTGGGCATCTACCCTCCCTCGCGGATCTGGCGTCCGGTGAGTTTCAGGAAAAGGTCTTCCAGGTTGGCGGGGCGGTGCAGGGTGCGCTGCTGCGGATGGCGGTGCAGCGCTTCCACCAGCGCCTGGGCGTCCTGGGTGTAGAAGAAGACGGTCTCGCCGCTGACCTCGGTGCGCGCGGCCAGCGCGGTCAGCGCCGGGTCCTGCGCCAGCGCGGCGGCGCCGGCGCCGTACACCTCCACCACGTCGGGCTCCAGGTGTTCGGCGATCAGCGCGCGGGGTGTGCCTTCGGCGATCTTGCGGCCGTGGTCGAGCACCAGCAGGCGCGAGCACAGGCGCTCGGCCTCGTCCATGAAATGGGTGGTCAGCAGGATCGACTTGCCCTGCTGCAGCAGCCGCTGCAGCCGCTCCCACATCAGGTGCCGGGCCTGCGGATCGAGCCCGGTGGTGGGCTCGTCGAGCAGCAGCAGGTCGGGGTCGTTGACGAGTGCGCGCGCCAGCGACAGCCGGCGCTTCATGCCGCCCGACAGCTGGCCCGGCTTGGCATCAGCCTTGGCCGACAGCGCCGCGAACTCGAGCAGCCGCGGCGTGCGCTCGCGCATGGTGGCCGCGCCGATGCCGAAGTAGCGGGCATACACCGCGAGGTTCTCGGCGCAGGTGAAATCCGGGTCGAGCGTGTCGAACTGGCTGACCACGCCGAGCCGCGCCTTCACCGCCCGGGCGTCGGCCGGCATGCGCAGGTCGCCGAAGCAGGCGATGTCGCCTTCGTCGGGCGCGGTCAGGCCGAGCAGCAGGCGGATGGTGGTGGTCTTGCCGGCGCCGTTGGGGCCGATCACGCCCAGGCACTCGCCGGGCGCGATGGAAAAGGAGAGGTCCTGCACCACGGCGGTATCGCCATAGCGTTTGGTCAGGCCGCGGGCTTCGAGCAGGGCTGGGGGCATCGCGGCATTGTGGCGCAGGGATTCTCGCGGCTCCTGTAATAAAGTGGCGGGCTGTCGCAACCCTAGGACCCGTTTTCCATGACCCCACCCACTCTCGGCACGCCGCTTTCGCCTTCCGCCACCCGTGTCATGTTGCTGGGCTCGGGCGAGCTCGGCAAGGAAGTGCTGATCGCCCTGCAGCGCCTGGGTGTCGAGACGATCGCCGTCGACCGCTATGCCCATGCGCCCGGCCAGCAGGTGGCGCACCATGCCCACACCATCGCGATGAGCGACCCGGCGCAGCTCAAGGCCTTGATCGAGGCCGAGCGCCCGATGCTGGTGGTGCCCGAGATCGAGGCCATCGCCACCGGCGTGCTGCAGGAGTTGGAAGACGCCGGCGTGGTGACGGTCATCCCCACCGCCCGCGCCGCCCGCCTCACCATGGACCGCGAAGGCATCCGCCGCCTGGCCGCCGAAACCCTGCGCGTGCCCACCAGCCCGTACCGTTTCTGCGATTCGCTGGAGGAGTTGCAGGCGGCGGTCGACGGCGGCATCGGCTACCCCTGCATCGTCAAGCCGGTGATGAGCAGCTCCGGCAAGGGCCAGAGCCGCATCGACGGCCCGGCCGACGTGAAGACCGCCTGGGACTACGCCATGGCCGGCGGCCGCGTCGCCCACGGCCGGGTGATCGTGGAAGGTTTCATCGACTTCGACTACGAGATCACGCTGCTGACGGTGCGCGCCCGCGATTCCGCCGGCGAGATCCGCACCCAGTTCTGCGAGCCGATCGGGCACCTGCAGGTCAACGGCGACTATGTCGAGAGCTGGCAGCCGCAGGCGATGTCGACCCAGGCGCAGCAGCGGGC
>JAKONS010000344.1 GCA_022701845.1 Burkholderiaceae bacterium | reverse complement strand
GCGGTCGACCAAGCCCGTTTCAACATGATCGAGCAGCAGATCCGCCCCTGGGAGGTGCTCGACAACGACGTGCTCGACCTGCTGGCGGTGCTGCGCCGCGAAGACTTCCTGCCGGTGGCGTTGAAGGCGCTGGCCTTCATGGACATGGAAGTGCCGCTGCCGGGCGGCCAGTCGATGCTGTCGCCCCGTGTCGAGGCCCGCATGCTGCAGGACCTGCGCATCCAGCCCCACGAGACCGTGCTGGAGATCGGCACCGGCTCCGGCTACATGGCCGCTCTGCTCGCCAGCCGCGCCAAGTCGGTGGTCAGCCTGGAGATCGACCCCGACCTGGCCACCTTCGCCCGGGACAACCTGCAGCGCGCCGGCATCGCCAACGCCCAGGTGCGTGTGGCCGACGGTTCCAAACTGCCGGTCGACGGCGGTCCGTTCGACGTGATCGTGCTGAGCGGCTCGGTGGCCTCGGTGCCGCCGGCGCTGCTGGCGCAGCTGAAGCCGGGCGGCCGGCTGGGCGCCATCGTCGGCGAGCTGCCGATGATGCGGGCGCATTTCGCCACCCGCACCGGCGAGGCCACCTTCGACACCGCCGAACCCTGGGACACGGTGGCGCAACGCCTGCAGCATTTCCCGGTGCCTTCGCGCTTCCACTTCTGACCGTCAGGCCCGCCATGCAATCCATCGCCCAGCTGCGCCCCGCCGATTTCGACTCCTGGGTCGCCACCCATGCCGACGCGCTGCCGGTGCTGCTCGACGTGCGCGAGCCCTGGGAACTGCAGACCGCCAGCGTGACCGCCGTGCCCGGCTTCCGGGTGGTCGGCATTCCGATGAACGACGTGCCAGCGCGTCTCGCCGAACTCGACCCCGACGTGCCGGTGGCCTGCCTGTGCCACCACGGCGCGCGCAGCCAGCGGGTGGCGATGTTCCTGGCCGGCAACGGTTTCGCCGACGTCACCAACGTGGCCGGCGGCATCGACGCCTGGACGGTCGAGCGCGACCCGTCGGTTCCGCGCTACTGAACCGAGGTCGGCCGCCGGCGCCCGACCGGTGCCAGCAGCGCGCACACCGCGTCGGCGGTGCGCGCCGCGGCGCCGCGGTGGGCGGCGGCGAAAGCCAGGGCGGCGCCACGGGTCTGGGGCAGCCGGCCGTCGGTGAGCAGGTCGCGCGCTGTGCGCACCGCCTGCGCCATGTCCGGCACACGCAACGCGGCACCGGCGGCCTCGGCCAGCACCGCGGCCTGCGCGAAATTGAAGGTCGAGGGCCCCATCACCACCGGACAGCCGCAGGCCGCGGCCTCGATCAGGTTCTGGCCGCCGGTATCGGCGAAGCTGCCGCCCAGCAGCGCTGCGTCGGCCAGGCCGTAGTACAGCGCCATCTCGCCGAGCGAATCGCCCAGCCACACATCGGCTGCGGGCGGTGCGTCGTCCGGGCCGACATCGCGCCATTCGCTGCGCCGCGAGACACGCAAGCCCCCGGCCTGCAGCAAGGCCGCCACCTCGTCGAAGCGCTGGGGATGGCGGGGCACGATCAGCCATTGCACCGTCGGGGCAGCGCCACTGACCGCATCTGCGGGTGCGGCAGATCCGATCGACGCTTTCACCGCCTCCAGCCACAGCGCTTCCTCGCCTTCGCGGCTGGACGCCAACAGCAGCACCGGCCGATCGACCGCCCGGCGCCAGCGGCGGCCGGCTTGCAGCGCGGCGGGCTGCGGGGCCATGTCGAATTTCAGGTTGCCGAAAACCTCGACGGCTTCCGCGCCCAGCGCCTGTAGCCGGCGCTGGTCGTCGACCGTCTGCGCCCAGACCGCCGCCAGTCCGGCGAAGGCGCCGCGCGCCAGCGGGCCGAGCCGCTCGGCCGCCCGCATCGACTTCTCGCTCATGCGGGCATTGACCAGCGCCAGCGGAACGCCGGCCTTGCGGCAACCGAACACCAGGTTGGGCCAGACCTCGGTTTCGACCAGAAGGCCGACCGATGGCCGGAAGCGCGCGATGAACCGCGATACCGCCGACGGCGTATCCCACGGCAACCAGGTCTGCTCGTCACCCGGCAGCAGCAGCTTGCGCCCTTCGGCCCGCCCGGTGGCGGTGCCGTGGGTGAGTAGCAGCCGCATGCCGGGCAGACGCTCGCGCAAGGCGGCGATCAGCACGCCGACCGCACGCGTCTCGCCGAGCGATACCGCGTGCACCCAGATGCACGGGCTTGCCGGCGGTACGGCGACGACATGCCGGGGATAACGCCCGAAGCGTTCGTCCACCGACTCCAGATAACCCGGCTCGGCCACGCCGCGCCGCCGCAGCTTGCGCCGCAGCAGCGGCTGGGCGACCGACATGCCCGCCGAATAAAGCGCGCGCAGCACGCGTTCGTACGGCGCCACCGTCGAGGCGGCTTTCAGTGCGCCGCGGCGCCGACCTGCGCGTCGGGCTTGACGGTCTTCAGCAGCGCCAGGAAGGCGTCTTCGATGCGGTGCATCGCTTCCTGGGTGTGGCCCTCGAAGCGCAGCACCAGCACCGGCGTGGTGTTGGAGGCGCGGATCAGGCCGAAGCCGTCCGGCCAGTCGACCCGCAGGCCGTCGATGGTCGAGACCTTGGCGTCACCGTCGAACTTGGCGGTTTCCACCAGGCGCTGCACCAGGGTGTGCGGCTCGCCTTCTGCGCAGGA